>JAZFSW010000589.1:0-5230 GCA_036446375.1 Desulfobacterales bacterium
TTGCGGTTGCGCGGCTCGTTTCGTGTTCCGTGGGACGGGAAACGGCCCCTAGTACCCTAACCGATGAGCCATTAACGAGACGAATAGCGCAACCAATCAACGAAAGACCAACCGTTGTCCCCACAGAATAAAGCAGCTATCTCAGTTGAAAACACTGTGGCGCTGCATGTCGTCAGAAGATGCCTGAAACCTGAACACTGACACCTGAAAACTCGTACCTACCCCTCGTCAAAAGTGCAAAAGTCTTCGTAACATTGCTTCTCATCCTCCTGATACGCCTGAAGACGAAGCATCAGTTCATCGTAATCGACAAGATGGCCATCGAATTCCGGTCCATCCACACATGCGAATCGGATCTCGCCACCTATGGACACCCGACACCCCCCACACATACCGGTACCATCAATCATGATCGGATTCAGGCTGACCATCGTTTTCACATCAAATTCTTTGGTCAACAGGGATACAAATTTCATCATGGGAACCGGACCGATGGCCACAACGAGCTTCACGTCCTCTTTCTCAAGGATCTCTTTCAGGACCTCGGTCACCAACCCCTTCCGGCCATAGGATCCATCATCGGTGGTAATGTGGAAATCATCGGAAACCAGCCGCATCTGATCTTCGAGAATGAGAAGGTCCTTGCTTCTGGCGCCAAGAATGGTGGTCACGTGATTGCCAATATCCTTTAACCCACGCGTGATGGGGTGTAAAACCGCTATCCCTGTACCGCCACCGACACACACCACCTTACCTAGCTTCTCTAAGTGTGTGGGCTGCCCCAGGGGACCGATAACATCCTGGTACCCGTCACCCACCTGCAGCGTTTTAAACAATCCGGTGGATTTTCCAACCACCATATAAATGACGGTGATCGTTCCCTTCTCAGGATCGGTATCCGCCATGGTCAACGGAATGCGCTCGCCGTCTTCATTGGCTTTCAGAATGACGAATTGACCCGGCCTGGCTTTCTTGGCAATCTGTGGGGCTTCAATTTCATTTAGAATCACGTTGCCGTCGGACATCTCGTCTCGTCTTATAATCGTAAACATGGCATGCCTCCCAAATGGTATGGTCACGTGCATATCCTCATATCGGCAGGACTCACAGGCTGCCGAATGAATTTCTACGGAAGTGAGTCTTGATAGCAGCGAAGAGACACAAAATCAATCCCAAATAGATTGAAATACTCCTTTTCCTGTGGTTTACCCTGTGCTAAATATATGCATCGAATGGTACTGCAGCAATGGGCCGGTGTCCCCCAAACAGCGATGTTCCCGGCAATACGCCGGCAAAGCGGAAAGGATTGAATCGTGAATAGTGATGCTAAACCCCTCCGTCCGATATGGCTGAACGATGACCCCCGTATCGTCAATGTCATTGACCAGAGGCAGCTTCCCCATGAATTTGCTGTTTTGGATCTGAAAACCGTTGATGAGGTGATCCACGCCATAAAAGAGATGGTGGTCCGGGGTGCCCCTCTGATTGGCGCAACCGGGGCATACGGGGTCTATCTTGCCACGGTAAACGCATTGGAAGACCGATTCGATTTGGATGTTACTGAAGCCTGTGAGAAGCTAAGGGCCTCACGGCCCACCGCCGTAAATCTTTCCTGGGGCGTCGACAGGGTCCTTGCAGCCGTCTTGAGTGCATCGGCCCACAGCGAAAAGATAGCGGCAGCGCGCAGTGAAGCCCATCAGATTTCCGATGAGGAAGCCGAAAACTGCAGAAAGATCGGTGAATACGGGCTGACGCTTATTGAAGACATTCGCCGGGAAAAAACAACCGGGACCATCAATATCCTCACCCACTGTAATGCCGGATGGCTCGCCTGTGTCGAATATGGGACGGCCACCGCCCCGATCTATGCGGCTTATGATGCGGGCATTGATATCCACGTATGGGTTGATGAAACCCGCCCCCTGAATCAAGGCGCACGATTGACCGCATGGGAATTGGGAAAACATGGGGTGAAACATACGGTTATCACCGACAATGCCGGCGGCCATCTCATGCAACACGGTATGGTGGATATGGTCATTGTCGGAACCGACAGAACAACCCATACCGGTGATGTGGCAAACAAGATCGGAACCTACCTTAAAGCCCTTGCGGCAAGAGATAATGACATCCCGTTTTATGTAGCGCTTCCTTCATCCACTTTTGACTGGACCTTGAGAGACGGTATCGAAGAGATCCCCATCGAAGAACGCGATGGGGATGAAGTCAGATTCGTCCAGGGCCTCCTTGACGGCAAAACAGTAGAGGTTCTGGTTCCCCCTGCCGATAGTGCCGTCGGAAACTATGCCTTTGATGTGACACCTTCACGACTCGTTACCGGCTTTATCACGGAGAGGGGAATCTGCCAGGCCAATGAATCAGACATTTTTCGGTTGTTTCCGGAAAAACAGCGATAAGCCGGTGAAAGAGAAGGCAAATGCCTCTGCCCCATCGTGAAAAACCCTTGACATTTTCCTCGTGAATTTCCTATATCAACCGATGCCGACTGAATTGCAGAAACAGATTATTGCCGAATTTCAAGGGGACATGCCCATCGCAGAGCGCCCCTATCTTATCATCGCCAAGCGGCTGGGAATTACGGAAGAAACCCTCCTTGAGACCCTCAGGGAATTCTGTGAAGAGGGCATCATCCGCCGTTTTGGCGCAACCCTTCGTCATCAAAAATCCGGCTATACCGCCAATGCCATGACCGCCTGGATGGTCGATGAAGATCGGGTTGAGTTCGTGGGCGAACAGATGGCCTCCTTTGCCCAGGTATCCCACTGCTACAGACGAAATCCCACCCCCGAATGGCCCTACAACCTTTATACAATGATCCATGGGATGAGTGAGGAATCCTGCCGGGAAACTGCCGGGAAAATCTCGGAAGAAACATCCGTTACGTCCTACACGGTCCTATTCAGTCGAAGAGAGCTTAAGAAAACTTCCATGGTTTACTTTCCATCGAGCCATTCAGATGTGACCACCGGTTAGTTGAAATCTGACATCCCCAACATTCTACTGATAAATCCCTGGATTCACGACTTTGCCGCCTATGATTTCTGGGCAAAACCGATGGGCCTCCTCAAGCTGGGGGCTCTGTTGCGGGCCCATGGTTTCGCGGTATCGTATATCGACTGTCTCGACCGCTTTCACCCCTGTGATGCGCCCGGTTCCCCGGACCCGAGGTACGGTCGCGGGCCTTATCTGAAGACAAAGATCCCAAAGCCCCCGGGTCTCGAAGATGTACCCCGCAATTACGCGCGATACGGCATAAAGCCCTCATGGTTCAAAGAGGACTTGCGATCCGTTCCCCCGCCTGATCTTATCCTGGTTACCTCACATATGACCTATTGGTATCCGGGCGTTTCCGAAACGATCCGCATCATCAGAGAGATCCTCCCTGGGGTGCCGATCATTCTTGGGGGAATCTATGCGAGCCTTTGTCATGATCATGCCGTTTCCACTTCCGGTGCAGATGAAGTGATATCCGGTCCTGCCGAGAATCAGATTCTCGATATCGTGGGCACGTTTACCGGCCATCACGTCGCCCTACAGTTGAATCTGAATGATCTGGATGCCCTCCCCTATCCGGCCTATGATCTGCAAAGAAACATCCCCTATGTGCCGTTGCTCACCTCAACGGGTTGTCCCTTTTCCTGCGCGTACTGTGCGTCTCATCTCTTGAACCCCAAACAATTGCGGAGACATCCCGCATCGGTGATAGAAGAAATCCAGTTCTGGCAAACCAACCATGACGTGAATGATTTCGTCTTTTACGACGATGCGCTCCTGGTTGACGCACCGAACCATGCCATCCCCTTGTTTGAAGAAATCATTGCGTCCGGTTTGAAGGTGCGGTTCCACACGCCGAACGCCGTCCATATCCGGGAGATTGATGACCGATTGGCACAACGGATGATTGAATCAGGCTTTGAATCCCTTCGACTGGGACTCGAAACCGGAGACTTCGATTCCCGCAGCATCATGGATAGCAAAGTAACCGCAGATGAATTCAAACGCGCCGTGATCTGTCTGAAGGATGCCGGCTTCCAGAAAGAGCAAGTGGGCGCGTATCTGCTAGCCGGCCTACCGGGTCATTCCATGGGTAGCCTGAAAGCATCTATTGTGCTGGTAAAAGCGTGCGGCATAACACCGATTCTGGCCTACTATTCGCCGATCCCCCGCACAGCCATGTGGGATGAGGCCGTTGCCTCCTCCCGATACGATCTTGAGGCCGACCCGATATTTACGAATAATGCGATATGGCCCTGCCAAACGGACCCCTTTTCCTGGGAGACCCTTACCGCACTGAAAGCCCTGGTATCAGAATGATTATCCCTCATCCCTTACCCCTTTTGCCTTTTGCCTTTTACTTTCTGCCTTCTGCCTTTTGCCTTATCCCTTGTCCCTTCTGCCTTATCCCTTATCCCCCATCTCTGATCCCTCTAGCCTACGAAAAAGGGTTGCATAGTTCACCTGAATTGCGCTAAGGAATCCACAAATTTGTGACAGCCTAAAGGAGAGCGTAAACCATGAGCAACGGCACCGATGAAGTTGAATGCACCCTCGATGATCTATGTATCAATACCATTCGCACCCTCAGCATGGATGCCGTTCAAGCCGCCAACTCCGGTCACCCCGGAGCACCCATGGGACTGGCCCCTGCAGCATATGTTCTCTGGACCCAACTGCTGAATCACAACCCGACAAATCCGCATTGGTATGACAGGGATCGATTCGTATTATCCGGGGGACATGCGTCCATGCTCCTTTACAGTGTGCTGCACCTGACCGGCTATGATGTGAGCCTTGATGACATAAAGGATTTCAGGCAGTGGGGAAGCAAAACACCGGGGCATCCCGAGTTTGGTCATACCCCCGGGGTGGAAACCACGACCGGTCCTCTGGGACAGGGATTTGCAGGAGCCGTGGGAATGGCCATGGCCGAACGGCACATGGCGGCGCTCTTTAACCAACCGGAGCATGACATTATTGACCATTACACCTACGTCATGTGCGGAGATGGCGATCTGATGGAAGGCCTCACGTCCGAAGCTGCATCCCTGGCCGGGCACCTCGGTCTTGGCAAACTCATATGCCTCTACGATGACAACGGTATCAGCATCGAAGGCAGTACGGATCTGACTTTCACCGAAGATGTTTCCCTCCGCTTTGAGGCGTATAACTGGCACGTGATAACCGTTGAGAAGGGCAATGATGCGGATCC
>JAZFSW010000590.1:0-3152 GCA_036446375.1 Desulfobacterales bacterium
GCCCCAGTTCATCGCTGTATGGTACAAGCGCATTTTTTGCCGTCATCAACGTTATCACACAGAGGGGGAAAGACCTCGACAACGTTGAGGTCTCGGCGGATGCAGGAAGCTTTGACACCTATAAGGGCCGCTTCAGCTATGGACATGTGTTTGACAACGCACTGGAAATCCTGATTTCAGCGAGTCTCTATGACAGCGCAGGACAGGAGCTATACTTCAAGGAGTTTGATGATCCCGAGACCCATAACGGATTTACGTCAAAGGCTGCAGACAAACAGGAATTTCAAAGCGCTTTCTTCATCGGGGCTTACGGCCCTCTGAACCTACAGGCCGGATATGTATCGAGAACCAAGCGCTTACCGACAGCGGCATGGGAGACGGTATTCAATGGCCGAACAGAGCTCCTGGATGAGCAGACATTCGTGGACTTGAAATACGAAGCGTCCCTGGGCGAGAATTCGGACCTTATGGCAAGAGTTTCCTATAGCGTTTATGAATATGGTGGGGAATATCTCTTCGATTATGCCGAGGAAGAGGATGATCCATCGGATCTGGCCGTAAACGTTGATGTGGCTGAAGGGCAATGGTGGCTGGGCGAAGTAAAACTGTCCACCAGTGCCATCAACAGGAACAAAATAACACTGGGAACAGAATGGCGGCTCAATACCCAGCAGGATCAGCAGAACTATGATCGGGGCTGGGAAGACGATCCCTGGCTCGATAGTCGCCAGGACTCATCGGTCTGGGCGCTCTATCTGCAGGATGAGATAAGAATACATGACGGTATCCTCCTGAATGCCGGCATCCGGTATGACAACTATGACACGTTTGGCGGCAAAGCCAATCCGCGAATAGCCCTTATCTGTCAGCCCTTTGATGAAACCACGATAAAGGTGCTCTATGGTAAAGCCTTTCGTGCCCCCAATACCTTCGAACTATACTATAATGACGGTGATGAGGATGCTACCCAGAAAGGCAATGTGGATCTGAGACCAGAAGAGATCACCACCTATGAGGTGGTTGTCGAGCAGAAACTCGGTGAGCACTTCCGGGGCAAGGTATCGCTCTATCACTATAAGATCGATGATCTTATCACCGAACAGATCGATCCTGACGATGAGTTGATTGTATACAGAAACGCAAATGAGACGGAGGCAAACGGCATAGAAGTCGTATTGACGGCCAAGCTCGAAAGCGGCATCGAAGGACGGGCAAGATACAGCTTCAGCGATGCAAAGGACGGCAAGACGGACATTCGGCTCAGCAACTCGCCGAGACATATGGGAAAAGTCAACATCTCGTTTCCTGTGATGAGCAGGAAGCTGTTCGGGGGTGTAGAGCTCCAGTACATGGGCGAAAGGAGCACACTGGCAGGAGAGATTTCGGACGGCTCACTGATCGCCAATGCAACCGTCTCTTCACATGGCCTATTGGGGGGCCTCGATATGTCGATCAGCGTATACAACCTGTTTGACAAGAGCCACGGAGATCCCGGCTCAGCAGAAAATGAGCAGGACATTATCGAACAGGATGGCAGAACCTTTCGCGTAAAACTTCTCTACCGGTTTTAGATTCATCTTCATGATCAGACAGAGAATCGGATGACCAAACACGCTATCGGCCTCATCTTTGTCATCATCATTTGCGTTACGCTGAGCAGTTGGACAAGTGCGCACTCGGAATCGGCACCGGACAGGGAGTACCTGATTAAGGCGGCCTTCCTGTATAACTTTGCCCGGTTTGTAAACTGGCCCGATGATGCGTTCCCTGATGCACATTCACCTCTATCCCTCTGCATTGTCGGCAAAGATCCATTTCTGGACGCGCTCAAAACCATCAAGGGAAAAACCATCCGGGGCAGGAAGCTGGAGATTACGCATCTGGCCCGCATTGAGAACCTGGAACAGTGCCATATGCTCTTCATCAGTGCCTCGGAAGAGCATCGTCTGCCCGAGATCTTGGACACACTAAGGGAAGAGAGTATCTTGACCGTTAGTGACATGAGCCGTTTCGCCCTCCGGGGAGGGGCTATCCATTTCATCACGGTAAGTTCTAAGATCCGCTTTGAAATCAACGTGGATGCAACAGACACTGTCGGGCTGAAAATCAGCTCAAAACTTCTGAAATTGGCACGCGTTGTCCATACCGGGCGAAGACAGGGGGCCCATTGATACCGACCCTCCGTGATACGTCCATAAAGCGCAAGCTGACTGCAATCATCGTGCTGACAAGCACGGTTGTTCTGCTTCTGTCTTCGGGGGCATTTGTCACGCACACGCTTGTCACCGTTCGTCGGTCCATGGTAGAGAATCTATCCTCCCTGGCCAAAGTCATCGGAACCAACAGCACGGCGGCGATTGTCTTCAACGATCAAGATTCAGCAGAGGAGAGCCTGGGAGCGCTGGAGGCAGAACCCCACATCATCTCTGCCTGCATTCACACAATAGACGGAAGTCTATTCGCCGAATACACCGGTAATGGCCCCGCCGGCGACGCTTCACAGCATGAACCGGCAGTAGCCGAAGCGTATATTCACCGAAACCACCTGCAATCGCAGAAAATGATTGAAGAAGGGTACCATTTCAGCGACAACCACCTGGATCTTTTCGAGCAGATTTCCATTGATGGGGACACAATGGGCTCGGTCCACATACGGTCTGATTTGCAGGGGCTGTATTCACGTCTGAAGTGGTATGCCTTTATCTGTGTCCTTGTTATGCTGGCCTCATCATTGCTGGCCTACGTTCTATCCACAAGATTCCAGCGTCTGATCTCTGAACCCATCCTGCAGCTGGTCCACACCATGGAAGTCGTTTCAGAAGAGAAGAACTATAGCATCCATGTAGAAAAACAGGGCGATGATGAACTGGGCCGTCTCATTGGTGGCTTCAATGACATGTTGTCACAAATTCAGGCCCGGGATCAAGAACTCCAACAACACCGAAAACAGCTTGAGGAACAGGTCGCAATGCGTACCTCGGAGCTTTCCAGGACCAACCGGGATCTAGCACAGGCAAAGCGTGAAGCCGAGGGAACCAGTCAAGCCAAGAGTGAATTTCTAGCCAACATGAGCCACGAAATAAGGACGCCGCTAAATGGCATCATCTGTATGACAGAGCTCATCTCAGACACCATGCTGGACAACAACCAGA
>JAZFSW010000591.1:0-6380 GCA_036446375.1 Desulfobacterales bacterium
CGAAGAGATCTTACCGGATGCGAAACCGGACTGGTATCATGTCAAACTCCTGGTTCTTCAGGTACCCCTGCAGGTGGTCACCTGGTTGCTGAGAAACGCCTACATCAATGGTGAAGAATTCACCATGGGGGGGAAAAAGATGCGACTGGAACGCATTGAATGCCCCGATGAGGTCCCGGTTGTGAAGAAAGAACCGTCTCCTGTAAAGAGACCGGCAGCAAAGGGAAAAGTGATCTCACTAACCGATCTGAAAAAGAAGTAAGGCATTCTGACCCGAAAAACGACTCATCTCTTTTTGTAGACCCAGCCGCATCAGCCCTGTCAACCCAATACATGAAACCACCCTCTCAAATCGTCATCTCTGCCTCTCGTCGAACCGACATTCCGGCGTTTTACATGGACCGGTTCATGGCCCAGATTCACCGGGGATACTTTGAGATTGTAAACCCCTACAACCGTCGAGTATCAACGGCAATTGCCACACCGGAAGCGGTGCATACCATCGTTTTCTGGTCCAAGAATTTTGGACCCTTCCTCGAAAAGGGCTACGGACAGATACTTCGGGAAATGGGATATAATCTTTTTTTCAACTTTACCATCAATGCCGATTCGCAACGGCTCGAGCCGCATGTCCCCCCCCTGGCCCTCCGCATGGAGCAGCTGGCAACACTAGGCAATCATTTTGACGCCAACAGCATAAACTGGCGATTCGATCCGATCTGCTTTTACCAATCCGGCGATGGCGGCATTTCCAGTATCCGAGACATACTCGACCCGTTTCAGACGATGGCCCGGAACGCATCCCGATTCGGTATCAAGCGATGTATTACCAGTTTCAGAGATGATTACCCGAAGATCAGAAAACGAGTCGCCCGTTTGGCAGGTTTCCGTTTCACCGACCCATCCCTTGAGACAAAGAAAGCCATCCTCATCGGTATGAAAAGCATCCTGAACCATGAGAATATGCAACTGTATACCTGCTGTGAAAAAAACCTCTTGGCCGCTCTTGCTCCCCACACGGACATCCGGAAGAGCGCCTGTATACCCAATGATCTTCTGGTAGAGCTATTCGGGGGAAACCTTTCCCTCAGAAAAGATACGGGTCAGCGGATTAAGAATGGCTGCGGCTGCAGCGTGTCGGTTGATGTCGGATCCTATCATCGCCACCCCTGCTATCACAATTGCCTGTTTTGCTATGCGAACCCTTCACCGGATCTGCCGAAGGACAGCGAGATGTGCGGATGAAAATCGGTTCACTGTCTCTTGATAATATCACCATCCTGGCCCCCCTGGCCGGTATTACCCACCTGCCCTTTCGTCTCCTTGCCAAGCGGGAGGGATGCGGGCTGGTTTGCTCCGAGATGATCAGCGCCAACGGTCTGGTTCGAAACGGGAAGAAAACCGTGCAATTGATGGAAAGCCTTCCGGAGGAAAAGCCGCTGTCCGTTCAGATCTTTGGCAACGATCCGGCGGTCATGGCAGATGCGGCACAAATCGCCGAAGCATCCGGTGCGGACATCCTTGACATCAACCTGGGCTGTCCGGTAAGAAAAGTACTGAAGACCGGCTCAGGCGCCGCCCTGATGAAAGATCCTGAACGGGTCAAGGGGCTGCTAAGGGCGGTGAGAGCATCCATCACCATACCCCTATCCATAAAGATCAGAACCGGATGGGATCCCACGGGCAACCAGGCAATAGCCATCGCCAAAATCGCCGAAGACTGCGGGGTCGATGCCATTGCCGTTCATCCGAGAACCGCCCCCCAGGGATTTGGCGGCCGGGCAGACTGGTCGATTATTGCCAGCGTGAAAGAAACGGTGACCATACCCGTGGTGGGCAGTGGCGATATCAAGGCTCCTCAAGATGCCTTGAAAATGAAGACCGAGACAGGCTGTGATGGGGTGATGATCGGCAGGGCCTCTATCGGGAACCCCTGGATTTTTTCTCAGATCCTCGCACACTTCAGGGGAGACAAAGTACCGCCGGTTTCACTTGCAGATCGCTTTACGGCTATGATAGGGTACCTTGAAACATCGATTCGATGTTTTGGGGAACCGCGCGCTTGTGCGATGATGCGCAGCCGTCTCGGCTGGTTTACTAAAACGTTACCTTTCAGCAGCAAATTCCGTGAATCTATAAAGCAGATCTCTTCTGAGGATGAAGCGAAAAGCATCATAGTTGCATATTGGGACTCTCTTGAGAATGTGTTAGGCGAAGATCGTAGGGGTACCCCCCTGTAAGGACAACAGCAGTAACACTGTCTTTTTTCATCAATCGCCGGCAGGACAAATGGAGGTACAATATGAACGGATTGCTATTTATCGATGACGAAGAGGGGGTTCGCCGTTCTATGACGCGTGCCCTTAAACGAGAGCCCTACCAGACCTATACCGCTAGGAACGGCCAGGAAGGAATCGATTTTGTCGAAGCAAACCTCTCCCTTGTCGAGATCGTCATCTCGGACTACAAGATGCCGGGGATTGACGGCCTGGAAACCCTCTCCACAATCGGTGCCCTGAATCCGGAAGTCACCCGCATTATTCTGACCGGATATGCCACCATGGAAGCGGCTATCGATGCAACCAACGAAGGCATAGACGGGTTCCTGACCAAACCGTTTGACAACGTTGAGCTTCGGGCAAAGATTCACGAAATCTCTGTCCGGAAATACCTCAGGCAATTTGTGCCGGAGCAGATCTATCAGAAGATCATAGCCGCATCCGGTGCCCTGGACCCCACCTATCAGGAAGTCACGATTCTGTTTTCCGACATCCGGGATTTTACCCATATGTCCCAGGGTGTGCCGCCGGACACCATCGCAGCCTTTCTGAATAACCAGTACTTCACACCGATGGGTGAGATTGCCTACCGGTTCAACGGAACGGTGGACAAACATATCGGCGATAGCATTATGCTCGTATTCGGCGCTCCGGTTCCGAGTGACGATGATGCGTTGCGGGCGGTCCGGGCGGCGATTGAAATGCAGAAGAAAGCAGATGAAATCAGCCGTGATTTGGCATCGAGCAATGGCCTGAAGCTAGGAACCGGCATCAGCATTGCCACAGGAGAAGTGTTTTCGGGTATCTTGGGCTCCCGTCGCAGGAAGGAATTTACCTCCATCGGGATGCCGGTCAATATTGCCTCCCGGCTGCAGCGCTTCGCCAAAGCAGGGGAGATCGTCATGACCGAAGACACGTATGTGAAGGTCTCCGATGAAATTGATGCAACACCCCTTCCGCCGATCACTGTAAAGGGCATTGACGAACCGATGACAATCTACCGGGTCGATGATATGTGAACAATCCCGGCTTATCAAAACCGCAAGAAAAGCGGACGAACGCAAAAAGGGGCTCCCATGAGGAACCCCTTTTCCCTGTCGACTGCTGAAACGAGCCGGATGAATCTAAGCCACTTCCAATTCTCTCCGATCCGCCATATCGACTAGTGTACGCTCTCTTGCCTTATCAATGCCCAGGGCGCTTCGTTTCTTGTCGATATGGTCAATCATCATTCTTGCCATCTCATAGGGGTCGGGCGTAAATCCCCATTTCCCCAGGCCTTCCTGTTCCAGATCATTGAACAGATGCTGGTAGAACTTGGTCTCTTTTATGATGGGATAGGTTACACCGAATACAGTGAAAATACCGGATGCCACAAAATATTGACCAATGGTTATCGCCTTTTCACTCATCCATTCCGGTGCAGCACCGGCAACAGGAAGGTCTGCCAGGCTTTCGCCAAGTCCTCCTTCCCTTACCATCTCTGAAGCGGCCATCAGGATCCGGGTGTTGTCAACACAGGCCCCCAGGCCGAGAACCGGTGGCATCCCCACCGTATCGCAGACCTCCGAGAGCCCCGGACCGGCAAAATGCGCGGCTTCCGGGGTGGTCAGTCCGGCTTTGGTGAGGGCAATCTGTGAACACCCTGTCTGCAGAACCAGCACATCGTTCTTAATCAATTCCTTCACCAGCTCCACATGAACCCAATCCTGCTTCATCCTGGGGTTGGTGCATCCAACGACACCGGCCACACCCCGGATCCGCCCGTTGATAATATTATCATTCAGGGGTGTGTAGGAAGATCTGAAGGTTCCCCCAAGCATATAGCTGATATACTCGTGAGAGAAACCGTGAACACCGGTGACTACCCGCTTGGGGATCTCCACAGGGCCTTTTCTGTTTTTGAAGCGAGAGATCGCTTTAATGACAATCTCATCGGTACAGGATTTCGGATCCCGTTCATGGAATTCGAGATGTTGGGTGCCCTCAATCTTGCATCGAGGGTTGGTGGTAAATAGATGGGTGCCATAGCATTCGGCCACTTTCGCAAGCCCCTGCTTGATACACTGGATATCAACGGCCATCGCATCCACAGCTCCCGTGACCAGAATCGCCTCGGTAGACATGAAGTTTCCCGCATGAGGAATGCCCTTGCGCGACATCATCTCCAACCCGGAACAGCACATACCCACCAGGTTGAGCCCCTTTGCACCGGCTTCTTCGGCAGCAGCGATCAGGGTGGGTTCACTTACCGACTGAATCATCGATTCAAAAAGATTTGGCTCATGCCCGTGGACAATGATGTTGACCTGATCTTCCTTAAGCACCCCCATATCCACCTCAATGTTGATCGGTGATGGGGTTCCGAAAAGAATATCGCCGATCTCAGTGGCCACCATTGACCCTCCCCAACCGTCCGACAGTGCCGTACGACTGCACTGTTTGGTAATATTCTCGTAATCCTGGTCAACGCCCATATGGGTCCGGTTCATCAGCTCCATCACCTCGCGCATGGCACCCCGGGGAACAATACCGAGTTTTCGCCAGGTCTCCAGTGTCTTTTCCGGCACCCTTTTGGTGAAAGGAATCTCACCTTCAACCTGCGTGTAGGTCTTCTCCAGTTCAACGTAAAGGTCGATTGCAATCGCTTTGATATCCCGCCCCTCCACCTCTATTCCGATGGATTGAGCGACCCGCTCGAGTTTGTCCGGATCCTTGATCGAATAATCATCGATTACACCATCCACCACGTCCCGAAAGACACCAAGCATGGCCATGCCGTGGTCATTATGACAGGCGGCACCAGCGGCTACCATCCGCCCAAAATTGCGGGACATGATCGTATCAATGGTTGCACCACAGACTCCCACCTTGCCATAAGGGTCCTTTGAGTTCAGTCGACAAGGGCCCATGGCGCAATGTTTGCAGCATGCTGAATCTGCGCCGATGGGACACAGGCCTTCATGTTTACGGCCCGGTCAAAGGCGATCTCAACGCCGTCCCTTCGGGCTTTGTGCAGCATCTGTTGCGTGGATTCGCAGTTGGTAAGGTCTTCAGGATCGACGGTTTTCTTCGCATTTATCTTTTTTTCTTCCATTTTTCCTCTCTTTCGGGGTAATCTGATCTCATTGGCAGTAACCGAAAAGCCTCTTGATAAGCGTAAGGTCTTTGCGGTTTTTTGTCAAGCATTGACAAATATTATAAGTCAAATCAAATAGTTAAAAAACCAATTGAATAGTTCCGCTTAATATAATATTGATGGACCATTCAGGAAGTAACCGTTGGCTATTACTGCCCGGATTGCATGTGCAATTCACAGTGAATCGTGCCATTCCAAAGCACTCAATGGAAACAACAGAAGCAAGGAGGGGCGATATGTTTTCCTTTTTCAGACGCAAGAAAAAAAAAGAACAACCGGCACGACCCCCTGAATCACCCATTGATTCTCAGCCGGCCGCCAGCAGCAAAGCTTCCCCGGAAACGGATACCCCCGCTGTGACCGTCTCCGAAAATGGCGAGAATCTACCGGTAACAATTTACTCTCTGACCACCTGCAGCCACTGCAAGGCAACGAAGAAGTTTCTATCGGACTGTACGGTCAAATATGAATTCATTGACGTCGATCTCCTAAAAGGAGAAGAGCGAAAAGCAATTCTTGAAGATGTTAAGAAGTTCAACCCGAAATGCTCCTTTCCCACGATTATTATCGGTGACAAGGTGGTCATTGGATTCGTTGAAAAAGGTCCAGGAGGCGAAGGGCTTTTTCTTTGACAAGGATGAAGCAAGCGTGCGAGAATTGCTGGATGCGCTGTTGATCAATAAGGACCGCTACGGTTATATGGCCTGTCCCTGCAGGCTGGCTTCAGATGATCGGGAAAGTGATCGGGATATTATATGTCCCTGCCAATACCGGGCACCGGATGTTGAGGAGTATGGAAGCTGTTACTGCAATCTCTACGTATCGGAAGCATGGAACGAAGGGAAGATCCCCCACGAATATGTCCCCGAAAGACGGCCGCCCGAAAAGAATCTGTTTTAACAATGGCGCAATCCCTCCAACAGAAGACACAGGATCTTGACAACCGGATCAAAGCCCTGGAC
>JAZFSW010000592.1:0-3912 GCA_036446375.1 Desulfobacterales bacterium
GTTGGCGGTGTTGGTCAGTGTTTTTGTCAGCGGGCTCTGCGGGCTCTTCAACGGTTACGTGTCGGAGAAATGGAAGATCCATTCATTCGTGATAACGCTGGGGATGTTGAACATCGCCAGGGGAGCCGCCCTGCAGATCAGTAATTCCAGGACAATCTTCAGCTTCCCCAAACCGTTTACCGAGTTCGGGACAACGGTTGTTTTCGGATTACCGACCATCTTTATTATGGCGATAACACTTGTTATCATCGGCAGTTTTGTACTGAATAAGACCGTTTTCGGCCGTTTGATCTATGCCATTGGCAATAATGAGGAATCCGTGCGCCTATCCGGGCACAACGTGAAGCTATACAAAGTTTCCGCCTACGTCATCTGCAGTGCCTGTGTCGGCGTTGCCGCCATTATGTATATGCTTAGGCTGAACATATCCAGTCCGATTCTGGGCGTGGGATTCGAACTGAACGCCATCGCCGCGGTTGTGATCGGTGGAACCAGCATGATGGGAGGAAAGGGATCTCTTGTCGGTACGTTCCTGGGGGCTTCGATCATGGGCGTTCTGAATAATGGACTTCTGCTGCTGGGAACAGGAGATTTCGCCAGGCAAATCGTCACTGGCTTAATTATCGTATTGGCAGTTATTATCGACACCTATCGGGCGAAGGTGATTCTTCGTTTTCTATAGGACAGGCGGAACACCTTACCAGGGAAGATTTCTTGAAGGACCAATATTAACCACGGAAATGCACGGTGTGCCACGGAAAAAGATAGAAGACCTGTCTCATGAGGAAGAACAAACCAAGTCTTCTTGATCCAGTGAAATCTCTGTGTACAATCCGTGGTAAGATTGATGAACTCGTAAAAAGTGTAACCGATGGCTAAGTAGAAATCTTCATATACAAGGCATACTGGTTGGCTAGGCGCTCTGGTCGTATCATACATTCCGTATGTCGAACGTCTGGCCAGACGCTATAACGCCGTAGATGGAGACTTTTTACGACGCCATCAAGATTGATCTTCCCTTTTCTGGACCGTCAAGGAGAAAAAATGAAAAAGAAAGAAGCAAGTCTATTCTGTCGTGTTGTACTTCTGATTGCCATTTCTGGCTTCTTAAGCAGTTGTGGATGCTCTGAAACCAAAGTTACCCAAGAGGCACAAGTCGCCCCGGAGGTCCAATACCGCAAGCTTTCCCTTGAAGACTATGAGGACAAGGTAGCAGGTGGCTGGTTGGGACAGGCCATAGGCGTACTCTTTGCAGGGCCAACGGAGTTTCTATGGCCCGGAGAGATGGTGCCGTTCGATCTTGAGGACTGGTATACGATGAAGCCTGAAATCATGGCAGAAGCAGCCCCTTTTCTGGAGAAGGGAGATTGGGCGGCGATGATGGAGATCAAGAAAAAGTATAAAAACGATAAGAACAATTGGCAGACCTATACGCCCACGATAATGAGTAACCAGGACGATCTGTATATCGAGTTTTTGTTCCTGCATTCGATTCAGAAAAATGGTCTCGATGTTACCGGAAAGCAGATGGCCGAAGATTGGGTGAAATATCTTGAACCAAGACAGATCTGGGGAGCCAATAAGGCGGCGTATGAGAATTTCAAGAAAGGGGTCTGGCCGCCTGAGTCAGGCAGGCATCCTAATAGCAACCTGGGCAATGCCATTGATTTTCAGATTGAATCCGATCTGTTTGGCCTCATCTCTCCCGGGATGCCGAGGGTAAGCAATGCCTGGGCGGATAAAGCGGGTCACATCATGAACTATGGTGATGGGGTCTATGCCGGCATGGCCATGGATGCAATGTATGGAGAGGCCTTCTTTGAGAGCGATCCCCGCAAATTGGTGGAATACAGTTTGAAGGTTATCCCGGCTGAAAGCGGTTATGCGGAAATGGTTCGGGACGTCATTGCCGCCCATGACAGAAGCCCTGACGACTGGCAGGCTGCATGGAGAGAAATCCATGTAAAATGGGGGAAGAACCTCGGTCTGGATGTGCGTACCAATGGTGCCTACGTCTATTTGGGGTTGCTATACGGCAACGGTGAGATCTGGAAAACGATGAATGTTTCCATGCGCAGCGGCCTGGATAGCGACTGCAATCCGTCAAGTTCGGCAGGAATTGTGGGAACCGCCCTGGGCCTGTCGGGAATCCCGGAGAAGTGGGCCATGCTAAGGAACCTGCCCATAGATAACTCGTCGTTCTTTGGAGGAGGATCAACCCTCAAGGAAATATACCCAAATCCCATAAGCTGGGACGATATCCTGGATGCAACCGTAGAAGTAGGCAAGAAGAATATCCTTGCCAACGGTGGAAAAATCGAGAACGGTACGATCTACATTCCTCATCGTACGCCGACGGTACCACCATTGGAGCAGGTAGTGTTGGGGGAAATACCCCAACCGGAGTAGCAAACCCGGGACTGTTTGCCCACCTAATCATTACTGTGGGAAATTAGGCTGGTTCCAGTATTCCTGTTCTCTTGACATACCATCTGACTTTTGCCATATTTCTCTCGCAAGAAGCAATGTCGTGGTATTCTCATAGACTTGCCACGGTGACAGAGCATGCGGGTAGGGGGGGCATCATGACGCGTTGATATGGGGAAACCAGTGGAAAATGGCTCCTCTGATTGAGAAAGAACCCAGATGGACGACCCCAATACTTGTTCTCGCACCAAGCCACAAAGGCGCAACAAAAAACTTAAATATCAATATGTTACCTATGTGTCCTCTGTCGGCTCTGTGAGAGATAAAAATGCAGTTCCATACGAGAGAGACACATGTATGGACACAAACGGATTGGTCTTCTGACAGGACTAACAGGATCAACAGGATTGAGATGAAACTACTTGTAGCGAATCGAGGAGAAATCGCCATCCGTATCATTCGGGCGGCGGCTGAATTGAGCATACCCACCGTGGCGGTGTTTCCAGAAGACGATGCCGGCTCTCTGCATACCGGAAAGGCGGAAGAGGCTGTCACCCTCGAAGGTACCGGCAGTGCCGCTTACCTCGACATTGAGCAGATCGTCACCGTTGCGAAGGAATCGGGCTGCGACGCCATCCATCCGGGCTACGGCTTCCTGGCTGAGAACGCCGGTCTTGCGCGAAGATGCGAGGAAGAAGGACTGACATTTATCGGCCCCCGCGTGGACACACTTGAGCTATTCGGTGACAAAGCGCGTGCCCGGGCCGCTGCGACGGCGGCCGATGTGCCGATTATCCGCGGCCTGGATCACGCCGTGTCCCTTGAGGAGGCCACCGCATTCTTCGACAAGCTTGGCGACGGGCGCGGCATGATGATTAAGGCCGTTGCCGGTGGCGGCGGGCGGGGATCGCGTGTGGTGGAGAGTGCCGAGGAGGTCGAAGCTGTCTATGAGCGTTGCCGCGCAGAGGCCCAGGTTGCCTTTGGTAACGATGACGTCTATGTCGAGGAGTTCATCCAACAGGCACGCCACATCGAGGTCCAGATTCTTGGCGACAACCACGGTGCGATCGCCCACCTCGGCGAGCGCGAGTGCAGCGCTCAGCGGTACTTCCAGAAGATCGTTGAGGTGGCACCGGCACCCGGTCTTTCCAACGATCTCCGTGACCAGATTATCGATGCGGCCATGCGCTGTGCCGCCAGCGTCGGATACAGCAACGCCGGCACGTTTGAGTTCCTCGTCGATGTCTCCGGCAATGATAACGCACAGCCCTTCGCCTTCATTGAGGCTAACGCACGGCTTCAGGTGGAGCACACCGTGACCGAGGAGGTTACCGGTGTGGACATCGTCAAGGCACAGCTTCGGATCGCCGAGGGTGCATCGATTGCCGAACTTGGCCTCGACAACCCGCGTGTCTCCGAGCCGCAGGGATACGCGATCCAGGCACGCGTCTGCATGGAATCGATTCATGAGGACGGTTCCATCCA
>JAZFSW010000593.1:0-5672 GCA_036446375.1 Desulfobacterales bacterium
GTGGGACCTGCCGACATAATGAATTCATACAAGCTCATCTTCTCCGGAGGCACCTTCAGCGGCAATCCACTTACGATGACAGCGGGCGCGGCCATACTGGGATACCTTAAAGCGCATCCCGAGATCTACCTTCACCTGGCCGAGCAATCGGACCGGTTGGCCAATGAGATGAACCGTTTTCTCCAGAACGAGAATATGGAAGCCCAGCTGATGAATGCCCAATCCCAATTCTCTTTTCAATTCACCAGGAAGACCATCGAAAGCGCCTGGGATACGAAAACAATCACACCACGTTTTCCACCCAACCTCTTCTATGCCATTCTGCACCGGAACGGGGTGATCATACCGGGCCTTCACCTCTTTTTCATCACGGCATCACACACCGCTGAAGACGTCGACAAGGTGATTGGTTCGATGCAGAAATCGTTTCTGGAGCTCCGTGAATACGGATTAATATAGACGTGCCGCATCATTCAGACCATCTGTGAGTATATTGTGAGTTGCTGAATGCGTTTCAAGTGGCCGAGAGGAGGAATAGCATGCTACCGAAGTTGAATGGGAAGGAACTCAGCCGGAACATTTCGGACTATCTGCTGGAGAACGGCGCCATCAGTGTCGGCTTTTCCACCAGGGAGACTCTGGCGGACAGCCCCCCCAGTGCGGATATAACCTACCTGATGGAGAACGGCCTGTCTGCTGTTACGTTCGCGGTTCCGCTGAACAAGGAGGGCATCCGCCCCTATCTGGCAAAAGAAGACCGTTTTATCCTTGATCTCCCTGTCACGAGAACAGGCTTAACGTCACAAGAGATATCTGACGGATTGGCGGAAATGATAGGGGGAGATGGACACCAGGCGATCAGTACGTCCGGCAACCTCAAATATCGGACCGAGGTCGAGAACTGGCAGTCTTTCATGCCACCGGACATAAGCCACCGCTACCTGGCGGTTGCCTCCGGCGCCGGCAGCTTCGGCTGGTCCGGTAACGTTGGCGTGAAAGGCTACGGGACGGCCATTCTTCTGGCTACGGTGCTCACCGATGCCCAGCTGGAACCGACACTCCCCATCCCTCCGGAAGAGAGCTTTTGCTCGGACTGCCGGGCCTGTGCGGGGGCCTGTCCCATGGAGATGTTCAGTGCAACCGAAGAGATGTCCTTTACGTTGGGCGGGAGAGAATACGCCTATGCTGCCCGCATCGACCTGTTGCGATGTATGATTTGTTGTGGCGGCGCCACGGGGATGCACAAATCCAGGAAATGGTCTTCCTGGTCCCCCGGCCGTTTTGAGGTGCCGGAGGACAGGAACGATCTCCTTCCGATGGTATCAAGGATGATCGATTCAAGCCAGAATCGGCCACCCATGGGAGGCGAATTCACAGTGCCCTATGGCGAAAGCAGCAAATCCGAGAACGAGGACGTATTCGAAATCACATTCACCCGAACGTGTACGGTCTGTGCACTCGTATGCACGGGAGATAAGAAAGAGAACCTGGAGAACCTGAGAATGCTCCGTGGTTCGGGCTGCGCCATCCAGTATCCTGACGGCAGCCTCGAGGTGCTGCCGGGGGATGAAGCCGAGGTTGAATTCAATCGAATGCCTCCCGAACATAAAGCGCTCTACTGCTAACCTCTGAGAGTCCAACGGTATCTGATGGGAGGTTACCATGGCCGGAAAAAGAAACATTACCAAAGAGGACATCCTTCTAAAGACAAAACTCCTTGCCGAAGGGGCTCGGGTGGAGGTGAAAGGGCCGCCGCTCTGGCAACCGTCAATAGATGGGTTCGCAAGCAACCCGCATATCGTCTTTGACGGTTGCGACATAACGGCTGTAATACTGCCAAATCCACGCTCTCGTCTGGAAGCGATTATCGAAGGTAAGGATGTGACCATCTCCGATATGGGAGAGCTCCTGGGCACAGCAACGCTGCAGTCACGACCCCTATGGCTCGATAGACCGATGGACGACGGTACGCCCCTAAGCAGTGCTTTCAGCTATGACACCGCCTTTGTCGCCACCGTCCTGACCGGCAGCCGCTGTTTCGCCTACGACGCAGGAAAGACCTGTCGGTACTGCGGTCTTGGTCACACGTTTGCCCAAATGGGGCCGCTCTGGTCCTTCAGCGAGACGGTTCAGTATGCCCAGCGCCAGGTCGATGCCACCGCACTTGCTATTGAGAGCGGCTGGCGCGGCGTTATCCTCTTGACCGGCGGAGCAATGCCACCGGACAGACGTGGCCAGCACATGACCGATATCTTCGAAGCAATCATGGAACGGTTTCATGAGCGTCTCGATGCCGATACACTCTCTGAGCTGCAAATCGCCCCCTATGCCTTCCCGCCGGACGATCTTGGCGCGCTGCATAAGTGGAAAAGCTTCGGCGTTAACTCCTGCCAGTTCGACAGCGAAGTAATGGATGCGGCCTACTTCAAAGCCATCTGTCCCAGCAAGGGGGAGAAGAAGCGCTGGCATGAAGCGCAGGAGGCGGCCGCCGAAGTTTTCGGGCGCGGTCGCGGCTCTTCAAGCCTCGTTGTAGCCGGTATCGAGCCGATGGCCCAGTTGGTGGAGGGGATTGAAGAACGGGTGTCCAAAGGTGTCTACGTGCAGCCATTCGCGTTTCAATCGTATCCGGATGCTCCCATGGAGGGGATGCTGCCGCCTTCCGCGGAATGGTTTATGGAAGCCAATGAAAAAATCGCCGATATCTACATACGCTACGCCGACACATTTGATGTCGATTTGACAGAAGACGACCGATGGGGCTATACACGCCGGGGCCAGTCCTACTCTCCGGCCCCCTCCGACGATGAAAGGAGTCGCCGGCTGCAGGAGATGGGAAAACTCCCGCCGGGGTTGCCCAAGCAGGATGGGATAGAGTTGGCGTAGCCAGCAATATCCAGTTCTTTGGGTGTTGGCCTTTTGACGTTTATTGTCCAACATACCAGTTTCGAAAGCTCCCAAACTGCTGCAATACGATTTACCCGGTGAAACGACCACTGCAGATATTGCATGGATGGTGGATAATTACCGCAACCTTGAAACTCAATTTGTCGGCTACGGGGCCCATTGGATACAAGAAGAAAGCCCCGAGGCTATCGGTCGCGGAATTGTGGATTGGCATCGAAGGAACTTCAATTAGAAGGATGATGGGATTGAAGACTCCCCGCAGCAGAGCTGCGGAGAATCTCCGACTGCAAGGAATTTTGCCAATCATATTCGCTCGCTAACCCCGCAGTCACGCCACGGCGTGACGAGGAATGCACTCGCTATTTCAGTTCAGGGATGCTAGGACGTATGGACCAGCCCCAAGGGTGCGTATTCCTACTTAACATCCACCGCTCATTTGTCGTCTTGTCTTTTCATGTCTTGCAGGCCTCCACCCAGGATTAGGGCTTGCAAAGCACCATCCACATCGCTATAGATTCGCGTGAGTTAATTCCTGCTGAGCTATCAGGGGCTGTAAGCCACCGGAGGGAGTTGTCAAACTGAAATGCCCATTCAGAAACAGGATCTTGAGAGAATAGAGTTCGGTAATCAGCAACTTCTGTTCGACTTTGAGGAAGACAAGCAAAGAGAAGAAGAGATCGTATTGTCCTGCATAAGCGATCGAATTGAAGAAATCGGTTATGCCGTACTGGATGACATTGTCTTGTGCCTGGGAGAATCGCAGGTGATTCCTATCGCTTCAGTCCTGCAGCATGTTTTCAGGTTCGCAGTAGAACAGAAACTCCACTTTCTTCTAGACGATCATATCATCGAGCCTCGCAGGGCTGAACAGGAGCTGTTGGCACCATCTGAGCGTCGCATCTCCATCATTCCAGCTAAACTCGTTGAGGATTCTGTGTTTCAGGATGTGAAACAGGTGTGTCGGGACCTTTCCGAAGACGCAAGTGCAAACCACTGCGAGAGTCAGTACGAGCTTTCCAGATTATTGGTGGCGAAGATAAGAAGGTGGAAGGGTGTGCTGCGGTCGTATGTGGCTATCGCACAAGAGCCGCTTTTCCCCTTTGAAAAGGAAATCGCGAATGGTCTGGGTCTGATCGAGACACTCTCGGGAAGGCTTGATGCCTTTTCCCTTATTCACGCCTTTCACGATCACACGGAAAGGATCCGGCGGTTGTCCGGTGAGGTTGAGATGATACATCAATTCTATGGGCATCACATGGATTTCTGGAAAGAACTGGTAGCGTCATACAAACTGATTCGCGATCAATTACAGGTATTGAGCAGTGATTCATGGATTGGCGATAATCTCGCCGCATTGGAGCCGATTTTGCTCTCGCCAGCACCGTCCGATCGGATCTCCGATGCCAGGATGCTTCTGGATCAGCTAATCCGGAGATGCCGAGAAATCCTTTCCGCTAAGATCGGCAAGATGACTGAGGAAATGAGAAAGCACTGTGATGTATATCAAGCCAGTCCGGATATGAGGAATCGGTCCCTCCATTCGCTGAGGGCATCGAAACAGAGCATTGATTTGGCGCCTACTATCAACAGCGCGCATGAATACCTGATTGAGGCCCAGGAGACATTTGACGGATTTCTGGACGAATTGATGACGCTAAGTAATTGACTTTGCGGATAAAATGATCTAATATCACCTCTGGAATGAAGTAGAAAAGGACAACGGCGCCCTATCGAATCGTGAACTGCAGGCATCGCCCATGGCTGCCCATTTCAGCAGACCAAAGGAGATAACACAATGGCATACAGGATACTGGTTGTGGATGATGAAGAGCTTATCCGACAGGTGATCCAGGATCATTTGGAGAAAATAGGATATGAGATCGATTCGGCCGACAGTTTCAAATCCGCTATCTCACTTGTTCAAGCCAACGAATACAATATCATCATCACAGACAAGAATATGCCCCATCCCGATGGTACGCACGAAAGCGGGATGTCCCTGCTGGAATTTGTCAGCAAACACTATCCCCATATCGAGGTCCTGATGATGACGGGATACCCGACCCCGGATACTGCAGCAGGATCGATCAAGATGGGGGCATTTGATTACCTTGCAAAGCCCTTCTCAATGGCAGAATTGCAGAGCAAGATCGAGAGGATCCTGGAATACCAGAGCTATATTGATCCTGAAGAGATCATGCCCATCTACAAGACGTTTCAGAATGAAATCCTGTTTCTGTTCAACAACAAAGATAAACTGACGAAAGATGAATTCAGCCGTTCTATTGATTCCATTAATGAAAAAATCGACTACTTTTTCAGATCCCAGAATAAGTTACTGGAAAGAAACCTCAGACAGCGTGAAGTCCTGGATAGAATCATCTCCTCCTCAAGAAAACTGCAGCAAAACGCATCGGACCCACAGCTTGTTACTGATTTGATTGACACGATCATGAATGAGGCCGATTACCCTCCTCTCTAAGAACAAGACTGGGTCAGTAGTGATGGGTGAGATAAGCGATTGGCATTATGATTTGAATATTCTCCGTATTCAACTGTTATATAGTAATGCAAACAGTGAAATCAGCGAGGTGCCAACCGACAGTGAATGAGCAACACGCCATCAGCCTTTGCCTGGAACACGGGGATCCGGTCGGATTCGAGTATTTCTTCAAGAAGTATAGGAAGAAAGCCTACTTCCACGCAGTATCTTTCCTTGGTAACCCGGAAGATGCGGTGGATGCCTGTCAGGAATCTTTCACCCGTGC
>JAZFSW010000594.1:0-3322 GCA_036446375.1 Desulfobacterales bacterium
ACCTGGTATTGACCCTCTGGGCGAAACACCATCTGGGCCTTCCTTTGGCGCCCCTGGCCCTTACCCTCGATGCGTTCAAGCGCCTTTCTAAAGACCTATGGTCCAGTGGAGATTCCGGTCCTTCGGCACGTGTGGAGATGAAGGCTTCTTTTCTCCAATGGCTTTCGAAGGCGACGGGACGGAGCCAGCCTGAGATCGCATCGACGATAGGGGGTGTTTTGGAGCGGCTCTTTGAAGAACTTGAAGACGAATATGGAAAGGTCTCGCTAGATCATCTGGACCCGAGGTATATCCGGCATTTCCTGCTGGAGGGGTAACGCTCCGTTCAAGGGGCATTGCGGGCTATAGGGAAAATGTCATATCGGCGGCCACGCCGAAACACGGCAGGTCCTGGCCTTTTTCGGAAATCCGCTGCTTGCAGTCTGCGACGATTTCATCCATCTGGTCATCGGATCGGTCCTGGTTCAGGTGGAACAGGCCCAGCTGCTTTGCACCGCTTCTCAGGGCAAGGTCGAGCACTTCGGTATAGGACGAATGACCCCATTCTCTGTATTCCTTGTATTCTTCCGGTGTGAATTCGGCATCATGAATCAACAGATCGGTGTCAGCTGCAAACGCCTCATAGGTTTGAAGCGTTCCCCCCCCGGGGTGAATAAATCCCAGCTCATTGTCGGTGAGAAAAACAAAGGATTTTCCATTTTCAGTGAATCTATATCCACTGCCGTTGTTTGGATGCGAGATCGGGATTGGGGTAACGGCAACGGAACCGATGTCAAAGGTGTCCGGGCAGGCGTCTTCATAGGTTATTTCGGCTCTCAGGTCGGTATATTTTACGGGAAAATTGGGCGGGGTCATGACCTTTGAAAGAATCGTTTCCACAAACTTGCTGTGAAAGGGACACCGATGCATCCGGATTTTGGTTTGAGACTTGTAGAGGGGTCTGAAAAAGGGGAACCCCATTAAGTGATCCCAGTGGGCATGGGTGAAGATGAAATTATACGCGAAAAGGCCTTCTTCCAAATAGCGGTTTCCCAGACGTCGGATCCCCGTTCCTGCATCGACGATGATGATATCGCCGCTTTCCGTTCTAATCTCGATGCACGTGGTGTCGCCACCATATTTCAGGTATTCCCTCCCGGATACCGGAATTGAGCCCCTTGACCCCCAACATGTGATTTCCATTATAAACCTTTTATACCGAAGTCTTAACCTGCTGTGCCGAAAAAGGCATGTGAAGTATCATTTCTTCACAAGACATATTATATTTATCAAGATGTGTCAATTGCAGCAGGCGTTTCATGTCCTTTGGCGCTTCAACGGTGACGTCAACGGTGTTGCTGTAATGGTGATGAGCAGATGCCATCTCTCCGAAGGGCACAGAGATCCTAAGATACGTAGTGCCCCAAGTCTCTTTTCCTGCTACACATCCTCATCTTTAGGCACCTGCTCCAGATTCCAGCTCATGGGGTCGATCAATGTGAAACCGATTTGTGCCAGCTTTGCTTTGACCGATCGCGTATCGATGGTCAGAAGATAGGGGTAAACAGCCCGTTTTCCCTCTTCCCAGTGCTGTGCCACAAGAATGCTCCCCACGGAAATATTTTCCTGAGCGATGGTATCTACAATTTTCTTGATGTCACCCACTTCATTGCTCGCGATGATACACAGAAGGGTGCCCGGTTCCTCTATCCCGAGGACATTGACAAATCCCCGCAAGAGGTCCCGGACCGATATGATGCCTTTCAGCAAACCATCGGCATCGATAACCGGCAAAGCACCGACCTTTTGCTTCTGTATCAACAGGAGTGCATCCTGTATCGTATCGGAGGGTGAAACGGTTGTGGGATTACGACTCATGATGTCCTTAACATGGTATCCGGACAACTCGCCATAGTCTTGCGCTTCGTTCTGGGTTTTCATCAGTCGCGAGGGCAAGGCACTTCTTATGTCGCGATCAGAAACGATTCCGAGCAGACGGTTCTTATCATCCACTACCGGCAGGTGCCGGACATGGTGCTGCTCCATTTTCTCTTTTGTCTCAACGATGTCAGCATCGGGATCGATCGTAATGACCGCTGCTGTCATATATCTGATAACAAACATGTCGGCCTCCTTCTGACAACACTGGATCTAAGCAAAACAGGGAATGTCCTCCTCCATCCAGCAGCTTCTGTTGACTGTCTCAAACGGATCGTCACACCATATGGATTTCAGACCCCAGGGCTTTCATACACAGCCATCCTATGGCGAATTATTCAGTAGGATTTCAACATGATTCTTTGCCAATTCAGGAAGATGATTCAGATCGTATCCGCCTTCCAATATCGAAATCAGTCTGCCCTGTGCAAATTTATCGGCCATCTCAAGGACTTTCTTCAGCATCCAGGAAAACCATTCGGTAGATAGATTGATGTCGGCAAGCGTGTCGTCGACATGTGCATCAAAACCCGTGGAGAGCAGGATCACTTCCGGCTTGAATCGCTCAAAAGTAGGGAAGAGATCTCTTTCTACCAGACGGGTATACTCATCATCCCCCTGGTCGGGCAGCACCGGAGAGTTCTTTGTGTACCCATATCCTTCCCCTTTTCCCGCATCAAATTCTCTTCCGGTGCCCGGATAGGCAAAGGTGGGATGTTCGTGAATTGAGTAATAGAATACAGTGGGATCTTCTTCAAATATCTGCTGGGTGCCGTTGCCGTGGTGAACATCAATATCAATGATACCGATCTTCTCGATTTTCCATTCGGTCTGTAGGTACCGGGCGGCGACCGCAATATTGTTAACATAACAAAACCCCATGGCTTTGTTGCTTTCCGCATGGTGCCCCGGGGGTCTTATCGCGCAGAAGGCGTTATCGAGCTTGCCTTCCATGATCAGTTTTGCTGCATTGAGGACCCCGCCGACCGCCAGCATGACGGTGTCAAAGGTATCGGCGCACATCTGGTTGTCCTTGTCATCGAATGTCTCCTGTCCGTCACAACAGCATGCCTGGAACCGATCGATGAACGATTTGTCATGAACTGTCTCTATCCACTTGCGATCGACCGGCATGGCCTCGATCGGTGTGAGCATTGGTAAAAGACCGGCAGCTTCAATGCCCTGATAGATCACCTCCAGTCGTTCCGGGATTTCAGGGTGAAAGGTACCGGGCTGGTGCAGCAGGTACCGTTTATCATATAAGAAACCGGTCTTTCTCATTGCACTATCCTGTCAAAGATTCTGAACGCCGCTTCAATCGCCGGATTGTCATCGGGCATTTCTACGGTGGCCCGGCCGTTGAGATCATATTCATAGATATCCGCATCTTCGGGGATCGTTCCGG
>JAZFSW010000595.1:0-4401 GCA_036446375.1 Desulfobacterales bacterium
CATGGACCGACAACCGCACTTCCCTGCACCAGACTGTCAACAATACCTGAGATATTGTTAATGATTTCAAAATGATGCCTGGTTCAACACTAGGATAATCATTATTGAAACCCGTCGCTATGCTGAAGACAGCATGGTACAACCGAAAATGAGAAGAATTGATTCTCACACAGTGGCCCGACCCTTCCTTTCCCGCCGAGCGCTTTACGCCTTACTCCATCTCGATACTGTCCTGTTTGGGAGACCCTGGCGGGAGCTTGCCCATCTCCTGCAGACGGCGGCACCACTCATCCTTAGAGGGTGGCCAGAGGGTGGAATCACCCCTACGCGTGTTGAGGAGAGTATCTGCCTTTGTAATCTCTCTTCTTCCGGTCTTGGGATTATTCGTCTGGCCTCTCTGATCACCGGCACGTCTCTTCCCCGCTATCCCCCGTGCACTTGTCTGAACAGCAATCGCTATCATCGGAGCAGGAATCGCCGGATTGACCCAGGTCGCAGTTGCCGGTTCCGCCACTTTCAATCAAGGCGTTCAATACCGGAATGGCCTCTGAAACCGGCACAAGATCGCGCACCTCATTTATGAGGCTGAGAACAAGGCTGTCCGGATAGTTCTGCTCCAGCGAATCTACCAGAAGCTCTGCTTCCGCGGTGTCCCCTTGCTCAACATACTGTGTTACAAGATAGTGCTCAATGGCAGGCATTACTTCAATGCCACGAGCGGTCACTACACTTGAAGCGTCCTCGTTTCTGCTTGCGAGAAGCATAGCATGGTATTCTTCCACCTGCGTCACATCGTCCTTAGAGATCGAATCCATAGCGCGTTGGCCAATGAGTACTGCCGTGGCATAGGCGTCCGGATATTCCTCAAGCATTTCATTGAAGGCGCTTTCAGCTGCTTCATCGCGGGAGCTGGCTTTCTTGTAAAGAGATTGCATCCCCTTATCGTATTCTTTCTCATCAGCCGAGAGCAATTTGCTGTTTCTTTCTCTGAGGCGTCTGAAATGGGATGCGATCTTCCGTCCCTTGACTCGCTCATCGGACATTTCTTTTAGAGATGAGAGATCAACATCCCCTTCTGCCGTCAGCTGTTCGAGACCTGACGAATCGATTATCTGGCCCAAGCGTGTCAGTTCTTCTCGGTAGGACGCGAGCTGTCTGTCTACCGACGTGCTATCCATCCCCCTTACGCTGTTTTCGGAAAGAGGCACCGTCTGTGTTTCGGGCCGGACTGTCCTCCTATCTCCGGTCGCAGACCTGATGTCAGAGAGCGTTGAGAGTCCGTTCTCAATCCGGTCAATATCATATTGCAGGGAATCGAGCTTGCGTATATAGTCTTCCTCACGCTGCTGTGACGCAATGTTGGCACGATAGCTCGTGACACCGACAATGACGCAAACAACGATTGAGAAGAGCGCGACAGAATATAGAAGGGTCAGATGTTTCTTATATTCTCTTCCATTCATGAGATCCCCCTTTCTTCCCAGGCACTATCGTAGAATCAACAGTATTGTCAAGAGGATGCCATATGCGTTTGTGGTCCGGACATATCCGGTATCTCAAACTGTCTGCAATCCTCGGTATCTGACCCCAAACATAGCCAGCGAGACCGTCGAAAAACCGCGTTTCTACAGTTCTGAAGGATGGCTAACTGATTGGTGCCACAGGCAGTGATACTGGCATCCTTGAATATCACAAAACTTAACAATAGTTTAGGTATCTTTCAGTATTTTGACCCCTCGAATACTGAATATTTGAATAATGATGGTTAAGCCTGGCAAACATCTCACAGGGGGGTGCGAGTGCTAAGCCCGCGTAACCATCCGCACGATTGGGATCACGCGAGATGACTTTCTGGTGTTGTGCAATAGCGTCTTCGTATCGGCCCGTAAAGTCTTTGCGCTTATGCCTCAAGATCTTGACGTCTGCTCCATTAGCCCTCATCCGGTGTGTACCAGATGGGCGATGTATAGGCTCTTTCCTGGGTGATCATGGGGACCTCATCCGGGATATCTTTTACGCCGAAGAATCTGGCGTCGTAAGCCGGCCAGCGGGGTGTCGGGATCTCTAGCACGCGGACATAGTAGAACGCCGGTTCTTCGGGATCAAAATCAGGATCCTTCCAGGTAACGGCCAATTCCGGATCGCCGATCGTGTTGGTGTAAGATGCATCTTGTATGTTTACGGTAGAACCCACTGGATCGGCAGTGCCGTTTCCGCGCACCTTACGCCCGTCGGACAAGAACACATCGTAGATTTTCTCATGCAATCCGCCTTTTTGGTCACGCCAGCCTTTGATGATCTGGGCACGATCCAGGTTCGCGCCATCCGGGTCTTTCACTGCACGGATCAGAAACGAAGGTGCCGTGTTTGTTGGTGCATGGGTCAGGTCGCCACCCATGGGAACCCCTGTGCGGTATCCGATCCTTGCAAGATCGGGACGCTGCGCATCTTCCGCCGTATACCCCCAGCCCCCAAAGAACCGTATCGTGATCCGTGGGCCTGTCGAGGCATAGACTTCTCTTCGCTTCAGGGCGGCGAATAACGATTCGCGGGTGTTCTCGTCCGCCCAGACGCCGGCGTAACCCGCTGCTCCAGTCTCCCAATTCGGGGGGCCCCATCCCGGAGAAAACTGTTCCGCCATACGGGTAGGGCTAGGGCCCTTCGAGACCCATTGCCCCCAGAAATTATCATTATCCGCAGTGGAAAGTGAGGTGTGTGAGTCCGTGCTGCCGATCATGCCGAACTTGAAGGGATTAACCCCGAGTTTAACCTGCAGGTCCAGACCCCGCTTGAGCGCCGATCGAGCATACTCAGCCTTCTTGCGTTCAACGAATCCTTCGGATTTCAATTGCTTGCAGCACGCGTGATTCGGATCGGCCTTGGCGCCGGCCCAACTGCTCCATGTTTCAAAATCGGCAAACGTGTCCGTGGGTGAAAGCACCGGATGGGTTTCACTGTCCCCTTTGAGTTGTGTTGCCTCAAAAAGGGGTTCCCATCGGCTGCGTGTCATGGCCCAGTCTGTTGTTAAAGCACTTCCATCAAACTTGGTTAGTGCAAACATCTCTCCATTGCTGAGGTTACCGTTATGGGGAATGGCAAGAACCTCTCCACCTGTCATTTGTTGATACCCCTCCAGGAAACGCCATAGATCTTCAGGGTTGGAGCTGTCGCGGGCGCTGATTGGTACGATCCGGTTTGCTTTGGCGGCATCATCCTTGAAAATGACGACCCGGTGAAGATTGCCAAAGACCCCTGATATCCTGCCGCTCGAGGACCACTCAAAGCCGATGAATGCGGTGAAGATGCCGGGAGCATTGTAGGCCTCTGCATTGGCAGTAACTGTCCGCCAGATCGATTGCTTGTAACCAAGGCCCAACTTGGGGCCTTCGGTACCCATTGCCGTCTGGAACTCCCAGCTCGCAGTTGGATCCCCGGGACTGGCCTGATAGGCCCTGAATTTGTCAAGAAGTCGCTTTCCCGCTTCCGTCTCCATCAGCGCGGGATCTGAGTTTTGAATGCTCGCTGCTAGGCCCAAAGCTCCCGCGTGATCGGCGATAACCAGAAAGTCCAGGGGCCGGCGCAGCCGAACGGGTTTACCGGTTTTTGTCTGGACCCGGTCGCCCCGAGCGAACTGATAGGCGATAGTCGGTGTCACGGTATTGCCTCCATACTGGTTCGCATCGGCCGAAAAGCTGGTGTGAACATGGGTATCGCCCCAGTAAACATTAACAGGATAAGAGCGGTCGGCATAAGGAGAGTACACGTCCTGTGCGGATACGCTGACGATGGGCAAAAACGGCAACAGCAACAATACAGACAATCCTGCCAGAATACGTGATGCTTTCGATGGTGTTCCGCTCAACAATGCTGAATTCTCTTGCATAACAACCTCCACGATATTGAAAATGGGGCCTGAACAGATAAAGCAACATCCCGTGGGCGGATCAGAACGTCGGCACCGGTCGCATCTTTCATGCGCCTGCTTCCGCCGCCTCTATACCATCCTGCTTGGGCAATCCCGGTCCGAGTTTTCCCATCTCCTGCAAACGGCGACTCCATTCGTTACCGAAGGGCAATCAGAATACCCATGAAAGTGTGCCCAATCCCAACACTCCTCCCCAACACTTACTTGCATCAACAGCAAGTATCGGATTTCACGAATATATTCAACAATAGCTCTGGTATTGGCAAGAGATTTCGATTCTCAGAACCATCTAGTAGGATAATTATAGGCAAGTCGAAGCTATCTGAAGATGGCTCATGCTTTCGCATCGCTTCCTGATGCCAAACCAGCGCCAAGATCAAACGATGTGGGTTTCCCAACTCTCGCAGATGGTCGGCTTTATTGACTTCTCGGATGGCTATTTAATCAATCGTAGAGTGAAAGGATATCGATAGCCT
>JAZFSW010000596.1:0-14975 GCA_036446375.1 Desulfobacterales bacterium
CTCTTTTCATCTGGGCCAGGGGGTGACCCTCAAAAAGGATGCGACCGGAATCCGGTTCCAACAGGCCGATGATATGTTTCAGCAGCACGCTCTTGCCGCCGCCGCTCTTTCCGATGATCGTGCTTACCTCTCCCTTATGGATGCTAAGGTTGGTACCCCTTAGTACCGGGTCTTTGTCGAAGGTCTTGTGAACATCTTCAAACTGGATTAGTGGTAGGCTCATTTTCTTTGCAATCACCGCTATAACATAATGGAGGTCAACACATAGTCAACCACCAGAATCAGCACACAGGAAGTGACAACGGCCGAGGTCGTTGCCAGGCTTACCCCTTTGGCACCGAAGCCTCCCGGTCGCAAGTGGGTAAAAAAACCATTAAAGCAGCAGATGGTTGCCACGATTGCGGCAAAGGTGACCGATTTGGCAAAACCGCCCATAACATCGGCCATCACCACACTTGAATCCACCCGGGAAAAATAGGCACCGGCGTTGATGCCCAGCAGAAGCGATCCGGTCAGGTATCCGCCCACGATACCCACGATATCAAAAAGAGCGGTGAGCAGGGGAAAGCTGATCAGCGATGCCACGATTCTGGGACTGACGAGAAACCGGATAGGGTCGATATCCATGGTTTCCAGGGCGTCAATCTGTTCAGAAGTGCGCATGATACCGAGTTCTGCCGCCATGGCTGAACCGGCCCGTGCGATGATCATTATTGTGGCAAGAACCGGACCCATCTCGCGAATCAGGGAAAGGGCAACGGCCGCCCCGAGCAATCCTTCAGACCCGAATTTCACCAGGGTGTAATACCCTTGAATCCCCAGGACCATGCCGGTGAATGCACCGGTGAGGCAGATTACAAAGACCGATTTTACGCCGATGAAATAAACCTGATCAATAATCTTCGAAATCTGAAGCGGGGGCGTAAAGATATGGTAAACACCCCAATAGAAAAAGATCGCAATCCTGCCCATCTCCTGTACCGGGCGGATCATGGATCTGCCCAAGGCTGATAGGGGCGCTCTTACTAGGGATAAGGGTTCCATTTTGGATGCGTCAGTTCCCAAGGGAAGACATGTCGACACATGTCGTTATGTATCTAAAGGGGTGCCATTTTCACTCTGAAATTATGTAGTAAAATGGGGCCGATATGTCAAGCGGCAATGGGCGATGGTCTTCGGGCTATCCATTCTTTTTCTCAAAGATGCCCATAAAATCGATGAGGGCCTCAACGGCAGCCAGCGGCGTGGCATTATATATGGATGCCCGGCACCCGCCTACGGACCGATGGCCCTTAAGCCCTCCGAGGCCGATGTCTGTGGCCTGCTCCACAAATGATTTTTCCAGTGCTTCGGTGGGAAGGCGAAAGGTTATATTCATCAGCGAACGGCTGTCTTTTTCTGCGGTTCCCTGGTAAAAGCCGCTGGTATCAATAGCAGCGTAAAGAAGTGCCCCTTTCTGTTGGTTCAAAGATTCCATTTTTTCAATGCCGCCCATGGTTTCCTCAAGCCACTTTAGCACCAGCTGGATCGTATAAACTGAAAAGCAGGGCGGTGTATTGAACATGGAATTTTTCGACACATAGGATGCATATGACAGCATGGACGGCAGCCCATCCGGTATTCGGGCCAACATGTCTTCCCGGACAATGACCATGCAGACTCCCGAAGGCCCGATGTTCTTCTGGGCACCACCATAGATAAGACCGAATGGGTTCGGATCAAACGACCGGCTCATGATATCGGAAGACATATCTGCGATCAGGGGGATGTCCCCTGTGTCGGGGAAAGAGGCCCACTGGGTCCCTTTGATGGTATTGTTGGAGGTGATATGGACATAGGCCGCCCCTTTGCTAAACGGGATGTCTCTGGGGATATATGAAAAGCCCTTATCTTCCGATGATGCGCAGACGCATACCCCCTTGTCCTGAAGTTGTGCTTCCTTTATCGCCTTTGTTGACCAGGTGCCGGTATTGACATAATCGGCTGATTGATCCTGGTGCAGAAAATTCATCGGAAGCATGCAAAACTGCATGCTGGCACCGCCCTGGACAAACAAGACATGGAATTTCTCATCAAGGTTCAAAAGACGCTTGGTGCGATCGATCGCATCATTGATAACATCACCGAAGGCCTTGGACCGATGGCTGGTTTCTGTGATGGACATACCGGATCCCTTATAGTTTAAAAAAGAATCTCTGATTTCTTCAAGTACCGGAAGGGGCAGGGCCGCCGGTCCTGCGTTAAAATTATGGATTCTGTTTTCGCTCATGTGTTTTCTCCGACATCTGTTCATGATTTATGACCGGCCCATGAGAGCCTCTAAGGAAAACCCATTTGTGCAGAAAGCATTGCCGATGTCAATCTGAAAGTTGGCCGGACACCCCCATTGGCGAGCAGAATATATGCTCCTTGGGACTAGAGGTATTGACAAAACGATTCCCATTATCTAAGGCTGGTGTCTCGCATCATGTTATATAAGGGGGAGTGATCAAGATGAAGATCTATACCTATCCATCACCATCGGCGGAGAAACGGGTTACATCCATCATCAATCGAGCAACCGATTTCAAACAGGCCGATATGAGAGCGGTCCGTCGCATTCTTGAAGATGTGAGGAAGAATCGTGACCGGTCCCTTATCGAATATGTCAACCGTTTCGATTCTCCTCGATTGAAGGTGTCTGACCTGAAGGTACGTCCGGAAGAATTTGAGGCAGCTCTCGCCCATGTCGATCGGGCGTTTGTCCGGACACTGAATCGTGCCATCTCGCAAATCAAGGGGTTTCACAAAAAACAGGTTCGCCAATCGTGGATGACTACCGAGCGTTCCGGCACCCTTCTTGGTCAATTGTTTCATCCCGTTGACAGGGCGGGGGTCTATGTTCCCGGAGGAACCGGGGGAACGACACCATTGATCTCGTCGGTCCTTATGGGAGTTATTCCTGCGAAAATCGCAGGCGTCAACCATGTGTTTGTGGCGACCCCACCGATGAAAGATGGCAGGGTCAATCCCTATCTTCTTGCCACGGCCAAAAAGGCCGGTGTGGATGGGGTATATAAGATTGGCAGTGCATGGGCTATCGGCGCCTTTGCCTACGGGACGGAAACCATCCCCAAGGTCGATGTTATCGTTGGTCCCGGAAACATCTATGTGACCCTGGCTAAGAAGATTGTTGCCGGAACCGTTGGCATCGATATGATCGCAGGCCCAAGCGAGATTCTGGTGATCGCAGACAGCAAGGCAAATCCGGATTACATTGCAGCCGATCTGCTCTCTCAGGCCGAGCATGACGCTCTGGCATCTTCCCTACTGGTCACCGACACGCGAGAAATGGCTGCTTCCGTGGATCGAGCGGTCGAAACACAGATCGGACACCTCCCGCGAAAAGCGATTGCAGAAGCGTCTCTCTCACGATTCGGTGCGATTATCGTTGTGGCCGATATCGACGAGGCACTTGCCCTTTCCAATCGGATTGCACCGGAGCATCTCGAACTTCAGATCGCAGACCCCTTTAGCGTTATCGGGCAAATCAGACATGCCGGTGCTGTCTTTCTGGGCAGCTATACACCGGAGCCGGTGGGGGATTATCTTGCCGGACCGAATCATGTGCTGCCGACCGCAGGAACCGCCCGCTTTGCATCTGCCCTTTCCGTTGATAATTTTGTCAAGAAGAGCAGTCTGATCCATTATTCGGAAGCCGCTTTCAAGAGGGAAGCTGCCGATGTTATCCGCCTGGCAGAGCTGGAAGGTCTCGATGCCCATGCCAATGCGGTCAGGATCCGGCTGGGAAAAGAACCGGCCTAGAACCATGATGGCAGGTAACATTTGCATGAAACCACTTTTGTTTTACCACGGATTCTCACAGAATCTCACGGATTCTCACGGAATTCCACTGAAATGACAAAGACATTGTAGACGATGAATCTGTTCTTTCCGTGGTTTGTTCCGTGCTCTTTCCGTGGTGAAGAATCATACCGACTATAAAACCATAACACTACAAAGGGGAGGTTGTCATGGCAGACTCAGGGCCCGAACCAGGGGCGAACGCCGAACAGATTATGCTCCAATTGAGAAAGACCTTCGATCAGTTACCCCGCGACATTGATCTGTACCTGTTTACCGACAGGGGGGGTGACGATTATTTTTCCGGAGCCATCCGGCAGGTGGTCCGGTCCTTTCGCGAAATCACCGATAAAATCACCTTTCGTGAGCACTATCTCGACCATGATCTGGCCCAAAAATGGGGCGTTGAGCACTCCCCCTCACTGCTGATCGCACCGGACCATGTTTCGATCCGATGGCTCGGGGCGCCTGTTGGCGAAGAGGCGAGGATGTTTCTTGAAGCTCTGATCCTGGTGGGTCAGGGGAGCAGCGGCCTGAGCGAGCAGTCCCTGGGTGTGGCAAAGAAGATCGATGAGAAACGAACGGTCAAAGTGTTTGTCAGTCCGACATGTCCGTACTGTCCGCAGCAGGCTATCAATGCGGTGAAGGCAGCCGTTGAAATGCCCGATCTGATTTCCCTGGAGATTGTGGATATCCAGGCCAACCCCGAGATGGCCAACCAGTATGGGGCAATGAGTGTTCCCCAGACATTTGCCGATGATATCCTCATTGGACAGGGCGCACAGACCGAAGAGCTGTTTATGCTGTCTCTCCAGAAGATGGAGCCGCAAACGGTCTTTATCCCGGACAATGATGCCCCGCTGGTGGAAGCCGATGTGGTGATTGTCGGCGGCGGCCCTGCAGGGCTTACCGCCGGGATATACGCTATCCGTAGCGGCCTGAAGGCCGTTGTCATTGAGCGGGGAGCGCTCGGTGGGCAGGTGGCCACCACGCCGGTTGTCGAAAATTATCCGGGGTTTACGCAGGTTGCCGGAAAGACCCTGGTAGACATCATGGTGAGCCATGCTCTGGAGTATGTGCCGATCTTCCAGGGGGAGGAGGTGGTTAGTATTCAACCGGGTCAGCCGATACTGGTTTCGACCAGCCGGAGGAAATTTCACACCCGGTCGGTGCTTCTTGCCACCGGTGCTACCCATAAGCAACTGGGCGTTCCCGGGGAAGCCCGGCTTTCGGGGAGAGGCGTGAGTTACTGCAGCACATGCGATGGGCCGCTGTTTAAAGGTAAGAATGTGGTCATGATCGGCGGGGGAAACAGTGCCGTCACAGAAGCACTCCATCTTCATCACATGGGGGTATCGGTAACCCTTATCCATCGCCGGGACACGTTGAGAGCGCAGGATATGCTTGTAAAGAATATAGAGGACAATGATATCCCCGTTCTCTGGAATACGGAAGTAAAAGAGATCCAGGGCACCGATCGGGTTGAAGCGATACAGGTGGTTAACAACCAGACCCGTGAAACGACCCTACAGCCCACCGATGGTGTCTTCTTGGCGATCGGGTATACACCCACTGTTGCGCTGGCAACAAAACTCGGTGTGGCATTAACGCCGGAGGGCTATATTCAGCGGGATGAGAAACATCGGACGAATATTCCGGGAATCTACACGGCAGGGGACGTTGAAGGGGGCTATAAACAGATTGTCACCGCAGCCGGTCAGGGATCTGAAGCGGCGCTGGCCATTTTTGAAGATCTCATCAATCCCTACTGGCAGAACGAAGGGAAGTGAGCCGGGCACTACCGCTATTGAGATGTCAGAGATATTCTAACAGAAATGATCGCTGGGTAGGGGTCAGCACGGTGTAAGCCCTCAGCTCGTGGATACGTATCATCGCCTCCTGGGGCGCCAGGGATTCTTTCAGCCCGACCCATGCACAGAGTATGGTTCCTGTTCTGCCCCGGCCTTCCATACAATGGGCAGCCACCCCCTGGCCCTTTTCCAGACAGGCGTCCATGAAATCGAGAGCGCGTCGCATCCCTTCTCTGGTGGGCGGTTCGGTATCGTCAATGGGTTCGTGGTGGCACAGGAAGCCGGCGGACCTGTGCAGGTCGCCATACAGATCATCTTCTGTCAGTGTCAGGATAGCCCCGATTCCCTTGGCCTTCAATAAGCGGTGGGTATCGGCCATTTTCTGCACCCAGGGCTCACCCATGCCGGCCACCTTATAGGGGTGGAGAAAGCCGAAGTGGATTTGGTCCAGCACTTCACGATCAGCCATGCTTTCTTGCTCGGAAGGATCATGTGGCATCAATTTTCCGTTACCTCCACATCTTGAGTGAGCCCCCGGCCCTGCTCTTTTCAGCGACGGCTCATCGCCGTATAAACCTCATTGTAATACAGCGCATTTTCAACCGGTGTATTGACCGGAATATGGTTGCCCACAGCCATGAAAAACCCGGGACATTGTTTGCCGATATCCATGCATCGCCGGACTTCGGCTTGGATGTCGGCTTTGGTGCCGCTGAGTAGAACCCGGGTGTCAGCATTGCCGATCAATACATGGGTCTTTCCGTATTTCTCCGCAATGGCTGCCATATCCGTCCATGGCTCCATGACAAAGCCGTGGACGCCGCAATCGGCGATGTCATCTGCAAACAGGGCATAGTCACCATCGGAGGTGAATATGATTTTCTTACCGCTTTCGATAAGGGGCGAAAAGAATTTCTTGTAGTTGGGAAAAACAAAGCGCCGGTACCATTCGGGATTGATATAGGCACCACTGGACCATACGATGTCATCATGGACCATTACCACCGGCACATCCGCATCGGCCAATGCGTCAAAATACTGCTGCATCCACTTCCCATAGCGGTGGGTGACGGCTCCGAATCTTTCCGCATCGATGCCGGCGGCCATAAGCAACATATTCCAGCCGAAAAGATCGATAAGACCGGATAGGCAGGTGATATACACCCCCGTCATATTTACACAATCGGGATTTGTCCTGCACTGATAGCGGTAGTGGGATTCAAAATTCTTGACCAGCTGGCCATGGTCTTTGCCCCCCAGTATGTCATAGGGGTCAAACGCTAGGACCCTCTCCGGGTCGGTAAAGAGTTGATGGGTGTTATCATTGAAGTCGGACCCGTTGGCTGCATACTCGGCATGACCCATGCGCGTTCGGATATCTCCGAATTCAAATGCGGTAATCAACACCATCCAGAAAAAGTCATAGTTCCAGCCGTCGGCACCGATGAATGCACGCTGTGCTTTCTGTTTGACTTCAAAAGGGCTATCCGCATCGACATCGATCCCCGTGACGGTTTGAATCAGTGGCCAATGGCTCTCAGCCGAATACTCGGTTCGCGGAACCCGTTCAGGCATTTCCAGATTGATCGCGCTCCATCCATCGTCGTAGGACATGGTCGGTTCTCTTTAGAGATCGTTGATTTTCCTTTTCGGTGCCGTTGTGATCTGCCGCATTAGGACCAGAGTTTCTCCGGATACACATCTGATGCGATCAGTGACATCAGATGTCGGGTCACCTGGGGTTTGTCTTCAGGATAGGTCACGCCCACCCACTGGTCAGGGCTCGGAAGGACGCTGACCTGCGCCCGATCTTCCTTCAGGAGCGTATCGATGGTGATGGGCAGGAAGAATTCGGATTTTGGCTCATGAATATGGTTTTCCAGGAAAGTGATAAATGTCTCCTCAAGATGGGGGAAGATGCTCGGCGTAAATCCCCAGAAGTTCATCGACACGCTTTCGCTGCCTGCTAGTGAGTGCCAGGTACCATCACTATCCTGGTACTGGATTTCATCTTGTCTATGTTGAATCTTCGTTCGCTCCGTGATGGTCTCAAGGGTGCCGTCATCGGTGACATTGCATACCCCTCGTGAGACGGATCCATGCTGGGAAAGGGTGTTTTCCAGTGCAAATCCCACCATGGCATAGGTGGACTTTGGCACATCCTTCGCCGCGCCATCGAGAAACTGCAGCAGCTTCCGGTAGGCGATTTTACCATAAAAATCGTCGGCGTTAATCACTGCAAAGGGCTCCTTGACGACCGACTCGCATACCCATACGGCATGGGCGGTTCCCCACGGTTTTGTGCGATCCGCAGGCAGGTTGATCCCCTGGGGCAGCGCGTCAAGTTCCTGATAGACATAGGTGCAGGGAATTACTTTTTCGTATTTGCCGCCGATGAAATCTCTGAAGTCTCTTTCGATTTCCCTGCGGATGACAAAAACGACCCTGTCAAATCCGGCTTCTATCGCATCGTAAATGGAATAGTCCAGTATGATCTGATCATGGGGCCCCACCGGGTCGATCTGTTTCAGCCCCCCATAGCGGCTACCTATTCCGGCAGCCAGAATTATGAGCGTTGGCATTATTCATCTCCTTTGATTTCTTCAGCAGATCCTGTGGACCGGCAACTGTATATGTCCGGATCGATGCCTGTTTTCTGATGGTAGGACCGCTTGATTTGTCTGCGGCAGTTTTCTTCTGCATCGGGAGCGATCAGATTTACCGTGCAGCCGCCGAATCCGCCGCCGGTCATGCGCGCCCCATATACGCCTTCCATGGGGGCGGCGATTGCGACCATCACATCGAGTTCCGGGCAACTCACCTGATAGTCGTCTTTCAGGCTCTGGTGGGATTGTCCCATATAGGTTCCGAATGCCTCCAAATCCCCGCTCTGCAAACAGCCGATGGCGGCCAATACCCGCTGATTTTCTGTAATAACATGGTGACAGCGGATTCGGATGTTCTCCGGCAGGTCCCGGGAGAGAGGTTGAAATTGGGATAATGACACATCCCTTAGGCTGCGAATCTCCGGTATGTGAAGGGAAAGCCGTTTCACCCCTTCCTCACATTCCAGACGACGGGTGTTGTATTCTGAACCGGCCAGAGCATGTTTCACCTTCGTGTTGCAGACCACAATGCTTGCCTTTGATTCATCGATGGGTACCGGTGTGGATTCCAGGCTTCTACAATCGATAAGGAGCGCATGGCCGGGTTGTGCGAGACAGGCGATCATCTGATCCATAATCCCCGATCGGATACCGATAAACTCGTTTTCCGATTGCTGGCAGAAAAGAGCCAGATCCAGCGCCGCGATGTCAACACCCCCCATGGCTGCAAGGGCTTTCCCCACGGCCACTCCCAGAGCGGCCGATGAGCTCAGGCCGGCACCGATGGGGATCGTGCTCTTTATCATCAGGTTTGCCCCGGCTATAGGATAGCCCGCCTGTTTCAGTACCGTTGCCACGCCGCGGACATAGTCGCTCCAATGGCCCGATGGCTCTGGGCAGGGGTTTTCCATATCGAAAACGGCGCTTTCGTCATATGCCAGGGATGTGACATGGAGCTGATGATCGGACCGGGGGGCTGCCGCAACCCAGGTAAATCGATCAATGGCAACCGGTAGAACGAATCCATCATTGTAATCGGTATGTTCGCCAATAAGATTGACCCGGCCCGGTGCGCGGAAAAGTCGTGGTTTGCTCTGGTACCGTTCGGCAAATTCTTCCCGCAATGAATTGGACATTCTGCCTCCTCCTTCAAATCCGAATACATTCAGGGGGAAACCCCTGATATCCCTGTTATATTCGGCCAGAGAGACGTGGTGGTCAAAAGGGTGACTGTCACCGATTCGGATGGGAATATAGGGCGCGAACGGGTTTGCTGTCAATGGAAAAGGCGAATAGCTTCCGATGGGAGCATAGAAAGCCGATGGGTCGGCTATTAATGGAAAAGAGGTGGACTGAAGGGGGGATTGGGGGACAGAGACTGCGGCGATATGCTGAGGAAGGGGCTGAGATTTCTGGTCAACCGAGGTGCACCCGATTTTTTCCCTGTTCTTTGGCGACATACATGGCTTCATCCGCTCTCTTTACAAACGATTCGAGCTTTTCGCCTGCTGCGTATTCGCTGACGCCCAGACTCATGGTTATATGTTTCGCATCGTCTGAATTCGGGAAGAAGGTCTCCGCTTCAAATGCCTTTCTTATTCTTTCTGCCACGATGGACGCCTGTTCTATGTTGGTTTCGGCCAGAACCACGGTAAATTCTTCGCCCCCATAGCGGAAACCCGTGTCGATCTGTCTGGTGGTGGAACGAATGACTTTCCCCAATCGGGATAGGACCGCATCTCCTTCCAGGTGGCCATACGTGTCATTGTATGATTTGAAATCATCAATATCCAGGAGGACAAGCGACAACGCGCCCCCATGACGGACATTGCGATCGATTTCCTTCTTTAGTTCGCCATAAAAATGTCTTGAATTATACAGTTGGGTAAGTTCGTCTGTAATGCTCTGTATTTTATATCTTTCTTCACTCTCTCGCAGCGCGATTTCTGCTTGCTCTCGTCGGCCAACTTCCAGTTCCAGTTTCTGGATTTGCCGATAGGCGAAAAGGGAGAATCCCATTGCCAGAAATGAAGGGAGAAAGACGGCAAAGTCGTCAAAAACAGACAACTCATACATTTGCGTAAACAGATACAGGCGTTCATAGGCATCCAGAAACGCCATTAACAGCGTGCCTGCCACTGCGAAGACGATGACAATGGATATTTCCTTTGCTGAAGGAGTCCAGAGCGTTTTCTCCATCCTATTTACCTTGGTAGTGCCTTTATCTTCTCTCATCCTATGCTGTTCTCACCTGTCTTTTCTGCTGCTACTCTTACACAATTGGTCCGCCAAACGCAAGGATAATGTCATAATTACACATCGTTCTGTGGGGTCGGCAGGCATCGGTCTTCCTTTCACAGAGGATCACCATTGCCCTTCCCAATGTGTGTCGCATGCTCCGCCACGGCTTGACTGCCAGACTCGACTCTCAGGCGTATTCGGACGGATATGGTGCCGATGTCACGTTATCGCCTTATGTGCTTTATCAGGAGGATAACACAATAAGTGACCACAGCCCATATCAGGCTATTTAGTGCAAATGGTATGTAAATCAGGTCGCCCGGATACCATTGCCTCGAATACAGGGAAAGGGTGATAATGGGGAAAGAGAGTATCTTTGTAACAGAAACAAGTATGCTGGTAACCAGGGATGTCCGGCTTTCCAGGGCATGGGCGGAAACGCTTGTTACAGTTACTGCAGTCAGCGCTTTGGTCAACACCAGATGCGTTGCGGCAATAGCCAGGAGAGTAAGAATTCTTTTCATATATCAACGCCTTAGGGGAAATCCCTTATTTGCCCCTGCCAGTCTCTATCTGCCTTTGGCTCCTTCGTTTATTGCCTGTTGGTGTACCAGAAAGTCGATGCGGGGTCAATTCTGTCATGGAAGAGAGCGCATATGCATTTGTTCTGTTTTTTGTGCGAGATTCAGGTAATAAATTGCATGCTGGGTTTCTCCATGATATCAACAGATACATAGACAGGGCTGCCCTTGTTTGCTCTGTCACAGAGTTGTGTCTGTTTCCTATCCCCGGAGACAATCGGGGTTCAAGCCGTATCCTGGATCATTTGCCATGGCAATAGATAAAGGCAGTATCGTTCTTATGGGTTCCGGTGAGCTGACCGCTACCATGGTCGATGTCCACAGAGAGCTGTTGAGGGCCTTCCCCCATACGCCCCGGGCGGTATTTATCGATACCCCCGCGGGGTTCCAGCTCAATGCCGATCAAATCTCAAAGAGAGCCCAGGATTACTTTCAGACCCATGTGCAGCAGAAGATGTCCGTGGCGTCGTTCAAAGCCAAAGAAACAACATCGTCATACGACGCCGAACGGGCCTTTCATGCGCTGCGGGAAGCTGATTATACCCTCATCGGTCCGGGAAGTCCCACCTACACCCTTCGTCAACTGCAGGATACGCCGATCCCTGATATTCTCAACAAAAGAATTGAGTCCGGGGGCAGTCTGGTTGCCGCCAGCGCGGCTGCCCTGACCGTGGGTCGCTATACCCTTCCGGTGTATGAGATCTATAAGGTGGGCGAAGATCCTCATTGGGTCGAGGGGTTGGACCTTCTCGGCCACTTTGGTTTCAACCTTGCCGTGATTCCCCACTGGAACAATGCGGAAGGGGGAAACCATGATACCCGCTTCTGCTTCATGGGTGAACCCCGGTTCAGGATCCTTGAATCGGTGCTGCCCGACGATGTGACGATTCTGGGGTTAGATGAGCATACCGCCTGTATCTTAGATCTTGGGAAAGGGGAGGGGGTGATCAGAGGCATCGGTTCCATGGTTCTTCGACGAGACCAGACCGAGAGGATGTTTCAGAAAGGCGATACCTTTCCTTTGTCAATTCTCCGGGGTGAAGATGCCGGCAACCAGTGGCTGCCAGGAGGGGTATCGATACCTGTGTCTTCGGCGGGCGCCGATGGCCCCGGAGACGATTCCTTCTGGGAGGCTATCCATGCACTTGAGGCAACCTTTCACGAGGGGTTGGATCAGCAGGATTCCATTCTTGTCATCAATACGCTTCTGGAATTTGATCGCGTGGTCTGGAACGCTCAGCAGGATCTTGAAAATGAAGAATCGATCTCCCAGGCAAGAGAGACCCTCCGGGAACTGATCGTATCCATGGCAACGATCACTTCCCCATCGGAAAAGGCGTCTGAAGGCCAGCTATCGCTTCTCGTTGAAGAGATGCTCCTTTTGCGCGAAGAATTCAGGCGGATGAAGCAGTTCAAAGAAGCAGACGCGATACGCGACAGCCTTCAGCGGGTCAATATTATTGTTGAAGACACCAGCCACGGTTCCCGATGGAGACATGATGGGGATGAAGAACAATAGGCACTACACGGTTTCCGAAGAGACGATAGACGCCCTCAGCTCCTATTGGTGCAATCCGGATCATCCCCTGGAGTGGACCTGCCTTTTCACCTCACCCCTGTGGATGGGCGCATGGTGGCACGTCTTCGGAGACGGATCGGACGGAAAGGTTTGGGTTGTTAGAGACGGTCACCGGGTTATCGGTATTGCCCCTCTTAGGTTAGAAGGGGCCGTCGCCCGATTTGTCGGTAGCCCCGATGTGTGCGATTTTCTGGATTTTGCGGTGACCCGGGGAAAAGGAGTCGATTTTCTTGGTGCTCTCATTGACCATTTGGGCGGTCTGGGGGTTTCTCATCTTGATTTGGGGCCTTTTCGCAGCGATTCAATCACGGTGGCGTTGTTTTCCGATATCGCACAGGATCGAGGGTGGCAGGTGCAGTGGGAATCTGAGGATGTTGCCTACGAACTGGATCTGCCGGCAACCTGGGAGGAATATCTACAGGAACTGCCCGGAAAGCAACGGCATGAAATCAGACGCAAGTTCCGGCGCCTGGAAGGAGCGGGAGCGGTCAATTTTCGTATTGCTGATGACTGTCTTCAAAACTCAGATGACATGGACCTGTTCCTGTCGCTATTCAGGATGAATCGTGCAGACAAGTCTGAATTCATGACCGATACGATGATGGCCTTTTTCAGGTCTCTTGCCACATCCCTGGCAGGATCGGGGATGCTGAAGCTTTTCTTCCTTGAACTCGATGCCGTTCCTGCGGCGGCGATCATGTGTTTTGACTACGGTTCAACGATGTATCTGTATAATAACGGATATGACAGCCGGTTCAGTTCCCTGAGTGTGGGGATGCTCAGCAAGATGCTGAGCATTAAGAACAGCATTGAGACGGGTAAGAAGACATACGATTTTCTTAAAGGCAACGAAACCTACAAGAAACAGCTCGGGGGAAAAGCGGTCCAGCTGTATCGATGTCTGGCCGATCTTCGGTAGATCAAAGGCGCGGGTGTGAAGAAGGGCAAGCTCCATATCGCAATGTTTTGTATTCATTCCAGTCCGCTGGGTGAACTGGGGACGAAAGACACCGGGGGAATGAGTGTATATGTTCGAGAGCTTTCCCGGCAGTTGGGTCATCAGGGGCATCGGGTCGATATTTTTACCCATCTTCAGGCCGATAGTGATGGGCCGGTGGTTTCCTTGTATGAGAACGTGCGGCTCATTTATCTCGATATAGGCTGCAGGAAACTATCCAAAGTGGCCCTGCATGGGTATCTGTCGCATTTTCAGCGGGAGCTGGAAGCATTCCGAGAGCGTGAGAACGTCCATTACGATCTCATTCACAGTCACTACTGGTTGTCCGGTTGTCTGGCGGATCGATGCCAACAGCAGTGGGGGATACCCCATATCATCTCGTTTCACACCCTCGGTGCAGTGAAAAATCATGTCGGAACGGGACCGCAGGAGCCGGATATTCGGATTGCCCATGAGCAACAGCTGGTTGACAATTGCCAGCGGATTCTTGCGCCCTCGGAGAGGGAAAAGGGGTATTTGATCCAACACTATGGTGCGCTTGCCGAGAGAATAGGTGTTGTCCCCTGTGGTGTGGATACCGATCTCTTCAAGCCGATGGATATGGCAACCGCACGAGAGAACCTGGGCTTAAGTTCCGGGGAGTCCATTGTATTGTATGTGGGTCGGTTTGAAGCGATGAAGGGGTTGGATCGGCTTCTCAGAGCCATGACCCTTTTGCGGCATCATCGTGGGATCCGGCTGGTCATTGTGGGGGGTGATGGCCAACAGGCACCGGAATCCAAACGGCTGAAACGACTGATCAAGAAATGGGATATTGAGGAGGTCGTGACTTTCGCCGGGCGTGTCGAACACGCCCTTTTGCCGACCTACTATAGTGCCGCAGATCTGCTGGTGGTGCCCTCCTACTACGAAAGCTTCGGTATGGTTGGCCTTGAAGCCCTTGCCTGCGGTACACCGGTGGTGTCAACCCCTGTCGGGGGGATGCCCTCTGTCCTGAAAGATAGTCCGTTCGGTTATGTGGCAACTGGCAAGATCCCTGAAGCATTGGCAAAGGGAATTGAGTCATTTGCTCTGGATCCCAAAGATCCGGCCGTGGATCGGATTCGCGACCTGACCCTCAACTACAGCTGGTCCTGTGTGGCATCGGCAATCGTGGATCAGTATGAGACTCTAGTATCGGGATGATTCTCCCGGGTTTCGGGAAATCACCCATTAAAAGTAGAGAGGATATCGATGGCAGTAGATATGGATACAATGGTCATTGCCCCCCATCCGGATGACGCCGAATTTGGTGTTGCCGGTTCCGTCGCGCGATGGACAAAAGAAGGAAAATCTGTCATATACGTCATTTGTACC
>JAZFSW010000597.1:0-2453 GCA_036446375.1 Desulfobacterales bacterium
AAAGGCAATTCTGATCGTTGATGATGAACCATCCGTGATACACATGATATCACAGTATCTGACCGCTGAAGGATACAATACCCTTTCTGCCACCACAGGAAGGGACGCCCTCAAGATAGCCGAAACCGAGTCCCCTTTTGCCATCACCCTTGATATCTCCATGCCGGATATGGACGGCTGGGAGATACTTCAAAATCTCAAAAAGGACCCCACAACGGCCGATATTCCCGTTATTATCGTATCCGTATCTCAAGACAGGACAACCGGTTTTGCCCTGGGGGCCGTGGGTTTCATAACAAAGCCATTTTCAGGAAACGCGTTGATTGCCGAAATAAACCAGATCGGCAGTCAGCCCCATTCCATCATGGTCGTGGACGACAACGAGATTGATCTCAAGCAGACCGCCAGTGTCATTGAAGCAGAGGGCATTGAGGCCCTTTGTGCCGAAAGCGGCAGCATCTGTATGGAGATGCTCAAAGCACAGTTGCCGGATGTGGTCGTGCTGGACCTGATGATGCCGGAGATGGACGGATTCGAGGTGTTGGACAAGATTCGCATGAATCCGGAAACACGCAGCCTTCCGGTAATCATCGTCTCGGCAAAGGATCTTACCGCCGAGGAACGCAAGCGCCTGGAAGGAAGCGTTTCTTCCATCCTTTCAAAAAGCGATACAAGCTCCAATGCCCTGCTTGAAGAGATAAGGAAAATCTTGCTGAAAATTGAGCGCCGGGAAGGTTCGAAAGGCCGGGGGTCTGTGAAAGGCAACCGGATTCTTCTCGTTGAAGACAATGAATCCTCTGTCATTCAGGTGAAACACACCCTTGAGGCCGAGGGGTTTACTGTTGATGTGGCTCGGGATGGCGCGGAAGCTCTGGAATATGTGAAGGAAACGATCCCGGATGGCATCATTCTGGATCTGATGATGCCGGGCGTTGACGGCTTTGACGTGCTTGATGAAATAAGAAACACCGAAGCAACCCTTGGGGTCCCGGTCCTGATTCTTACCGCTAAAGACCTGACCGCGGATGACCTTGGCAGACTCAGATCCAATAATGTTCAGGAGTTGGTTCAGAAAGGGGATGTGGATCGTGAAGGGCTGCTGCTAAAGACAAAGACCATGATGGGGCTGGTACCCGTACCCGTACAGAAGGCAGGTTCCTCCGAAAGCAAAGGGGCAAGGCCGGCACCCGTGGAAAGAAGAGGGGAGCCTACCATCCTCATCGTCGAAGACAACCCGGACAACCTGATAACAATTAAGGCCATTTTGGGGGGTAGATACGCGGTACGTGAAGCCGCCGATGGGGAAACAGGGCTGGAAATGGCCCTTGCGGAATTACCGGACCTGGTCCTGCTGGATATGTCACTGCCCGGGATGGATGGCTTTGAGGTGGTGCGGAGAATCAAAGCCGATGAAAAAGTCGGTCATATCCCGGTCATTGCACTTACGGCCAAAGCGATGAAGGGAGACAAGGAGAAGATCATGGAGGCCGGTTGCGACGATTATATTTCCAAACCGGTGGACCCTGAAAAGATATTGAAGAAGATCGCTGCGCGGATAGGGAAAGGGCCGAAGGGTGAGGGTCAATTGACATGAAAGGGGAGCTTGGAAATATCATTGACTACCTGAAGGCCCAGCGGGAGTTTGATTTTACCGGAAACCGGCCGTCCATGATCCAGCGCAGGATTGGGAACCGATTGTCGGCTGTAGGGTGTGCAGACTATACAGAATATATGATATATTTGCAGAAACAGCCCCGTGAGCTCAATGCCCTGGTGGATGTGCTAACCATCAACGTAAGCAGATTCTTCAGAGAGACGTTGACCTTCGAGTATATTGCCGATAGGGTCCTTTCGCCCACTATTCAGAGAAAAGGCGAATCGTCCGATCGTTCCCTTCGCATCTGGTCTGCCGGTTGTTCGACAGGAGAAGAACCTTACTCGGTTGCCATCCTGGTCAATGAGTTGATGGCAAAAGAGCAGTGTACGCTTGATCTGAATATCTTTGGCACCGATATTGATGAAAAGTCATTGGAGCAGGCACAGGCGGGGACATACCCGTTTGAGAGTATCAAGAATGTCAAATACCGTTTCCTGAAAAAACACTTTACCATCGATGAAGAGACATACACATTAGAGCCCGCGATAAGGGATCTGGTGAAGTTTTCCTTCTATGACATGCTTGACAAAAGTACCCACGCACCTCCTGTCAGTGTGTTTGGCAATTTTGATATCATCCTGTGCCGGAACGTTCTGATTTACTTTCAGGCAGCGCACCAGGAGATCATTTTCAAGAAACTGTTCCAGGCACTCGACGGTAACGGCCACCTGGTGCTGGGTGAGGCAGAGACGCCGCCGCTGAAGTACCGGAAGCGTTTCGTAAAAGAGAATCCCTACTGCAACATTTATCGCAAGAAGCCGTAGGCGGTATTTCTGCTTATCGAAGATAGTGAAGC
>JAZFSW010000598.1:0-7428 GCA_036446375.1 Desulfobacterales bacterium
TCTCCGGTTCGACCCCGAGGTCATCAAGCATTTTCTCAATAGAACTGATCATAATCGGCGGTCCGCAGAGATAATATTCGATCTCTGTTGGATCCGGGTGCATGGAAAGGTACTGGTCGTGGGCACATTGATGAATGAAACCGGTCAACCCCTCCCAGTTGTCCTCGGGTTGCGGGTCAGAAAATGCAACATGGAAGGAAAAATTGCCAAACCGGTCCTGGAGATCGCTGAACTCATCATCATAGAACATCTCCTGCCTGGATCGGGCACCATACCAGAAGGTAATTTTACGGTCGGATTTATCCGTCAGCAACTGATCCAGGATGTGACTTCGCAGGGGGGCCATACCAGCACCCCCACCGATATAGCACATCTCCCTTTTCGTATCTTTTGCAAAAAAATCACCATAGGGCCCGGTTAAGGTCACCCGGTCTCCGGGTTTCAGATTGAATAGATAGGATGACCCTATGCCTGGCGGGGCATCGGGTTGGCCGGGGGGAGGCGTAGCGATCCGCACGGTAAATTTCAGAAGATCTTTTGCCGATGGTGGGTTTGCCAGAGAGTAAGCCCGATAAGCCGGTTCCTCGGCCTTAAGATGCAATCCCAGCAGGTTGAATTTCTTCCAGACGGCCCGATAGCGATCTGCGACACTGATATCTTTGTAGGAAAGCTCGAATTCCGGGATATCAATCTGCATGTAGGCTCCGGCGGCAAACGTCAGTTGCTCACCGGGGTCCAGCTTCAGTGCCAGTTCCTTTATAAATGTTGCCACACTATCATTGGATTGGACCGTACCGTGGTATTCCTGAATATTGAATATTTCTTCCGGAATCCGTACCTTCAGATCGGATTTCACCTTGACCTGGCATGCGATGCGAACATTGGCCAGCGTATCTTTACGGCTCAGGTGGACCCGTTCCGTGGGCAGGATATCTCCCCCACCTTCATCCACTGTGCACCGGCAGGTCCCGCATGAGCCCTTTCCGCCGCAAGCAGAAGGAAGCAGGATGCCATTATCGATAAGCGTAGCCAGCAAGGTCTTCCCCACCGGCGTCTCAATCGGCTCTTCCCTATTATCATTGATAACTACCTCACGGCTGCCTTTCCTGACGAGCCTGGCTTCGACAAACAACAGCACACCCACAAGAATCATCACAATGGAAAGAGCAACTGCAGGGCTGATGATATAGATCAATTTTCACTCCCTAAAGGGCAACGTCTCTCGTCAATCGGTTGCGCGGCTCGTGTCGTCAAGTGTCTATCGGTTACGTCAAGCCATGACGTGATTGCGTTGCTGTTTGCCGTAACCCGTCCAACGAAAACCGAAACGAGCAGCCTCGCCCGCCTCATCTGTACGCGAAGCAGATGGCGGGCTCTCACCACAACCGTCAACCGAACACCTAAAAGCACATTGAATCTGATACAATCGGCCTATCAGATTTGGCTCAACGAAGCCTAAGCACAGAGGACAAACACCTATAACGTAATCCCGGCAAACAGCATAAACGCCATCGCCATAAGTCCGGTAACCATCATGCTTATGCCAAAACCCTCCAGTCCCTTGGGTACATCGGCATATCTAAGTTTGCCCATTATCGCGGCCATGGCTACAATCGCCAGCATCCAGCCGATGCCGGAACCGATGCCATAGACAACGGACTCCGAAAACGTATACCTGCGCTCCACCATAAACAGGGAGGCGCCGAGAATCGCACAATTCACCGTAATGAGGGGTAGATACACGCCCAGGGAGCTGTAGAGGGCCGCAGAATACCGGTCGATAACCATCTCTACGGCCTGTACCATCCCTGCGATCACCGAGATAAACAGGACCAGTTTCAGGAAGCTGAGATCGATATCCGGTAGGCCCGCCCAGGCCAATGCCCCGGGAGCCAGTAGGAAACGATATATCAGCCAGTTGATCGGTGTGGTTATCCCCAGGACGAAAACAACAGCTATCCCGAGGCCTATGGAGGTGTTGAGGTTCTTGGAAACGGCGAGAAAAGAGCACATCCCCAGAAAATAGGCCAGGAGTATATTGCCGACAAAAACAGAATTAAGAAGGATGTTGAGAAGATTTTCCATAAATCAATACATTCAATGCCCAGAAAAATAGTCTCGCCACAGTGGCACCACGGCGTAAAGCACCAAGATACAAGTCTAGGTTACAATGAAAGCTATTCTTTGTGCCTTTGTGCCTTCGTGGCTATCTCTTTCGGTTCATCCGGGATAGGCCCTATCTCTCTAGAATCGTGTGTTGAAGCCAGACAAACAGCCCGATGATAATAAACGCTCCGGGGGCCAACAGCATGAACCCCATGTCAACGTAGCCGGCGTCATAAAAAGCGCGGGGGATCACGGCAACACCAAAGAGCTTTCCGGCTCCGAGCAATTCCCGAAAAAAAGCAACACCCACCAACACCGAACCATACCCCAGCCCATTTGCGATGCCGTCTACAAACGCATCCAACGGCGGATTAACCATGGCATGGGTCTCTGCCCTACCCATCACAATGCAGTTGGTGATAATCAGACCGACGAAAACCGACAACTGTTTGCTCACGTCATACATGAATGCTTTGAGAACTTCATCGGCCAGTATCACCAACGTGGCAATTATCGTCACCTCGGCAATGATCCGGATGTTCCGGGGAATGAGATGGCGAAGCAGTGAAATGACGAGACTGGAGAACGCAACAACAAAGGTAAGGGCCAGGCTCATAACAATAGCCGTATTCATCTGAACCGTTACGGCCAGAGCCGAGCAGACCCCGAGAATCTGCTTCGAAATGGGGTTGTGCGCCCACATGGCCTCTGCAATGGCTTTGTATGGCTTGCTTTGCGTTATTTTCACAATCGCACCGACTGAATAGTTATTTGTTATCCGTTATTTGTTATTCGGCACCACTTTACCAGCCACTTTGCTTCTCTACCATTAGTGAAATGCAATACAGGTTCCGAATGCCATCCGGGCGGGATCAACCATTGACAGATAACGCTTAACCGATAACAGCCAATCCCGCCGTGGCGGGATTGGGGCAATAGCGTCATGATCCGGGCTTCAGCCGGTTGTTTCTCAGCCTCAAAGACATCGGTTCATAGCGGGCCAACACATCTCTGAGACCCGAGGAAAGGTACCGGCCGGTCAATGTCGCGCCGCTGATACCATCCACATGATTCAATCTGCCGGCTTCGGCGACAGCCCCGGAAACGGCTCTTTTGCCGATACCAATGGATACGAATTCCCCCCGCCGATTGACGATCTTTTTTCCAACGAAATTCTTCTGAAACCATCGCTTCTCGATCTCGCCGCCCAGACCGGGTGTTTCAGAATGACTGTATACGGTAAAGCCGGAAACCGTTGATCCGTCATTATCAATGGCCACGTACCCCTCTATCTCTCCCCATAGCCCCCTTGAATTAAAGGGAATAACATAGGCGGCGATCTCGTCTTCTTTCATGTAAAGATAGACGGGCAGATAGGCGCTTTCCCCCTGCGCATCGGATACGATTAAGCCTTTGGAATCAACCCACAGGGGCTTTATGCTGGCTGAATACAACGCCTGAAGTTCCTTTGCTGCCAGGGGGGTCTTTTCATCCACAAGACCGACAGATTTAAGGATGTTCTTCTGCTTATCCAGTGCGATATTCTGCTGCTGGATGCCTTTGAGCCCCGAGGATGCAGCGGTAAGAAGAACACTGCATGTCAGACAGAGCACCGCTGCAAAAACAATGGATTTCAGCGTATCAGACATTTGGCACCCTCTTCCCCGGCCCGGCAAAACGAAGGGGAATGCCACGAAGACACAAAGACACAAAGAATGACCTTCCATAATCACCTAACTTCGTGCCTTGGTGTCTTCGTGGCAAACTAATCCCTTGAGGTACATCCTGTATATTGTTACACATTCGGCACCCTCTTCCTGAGAGCAAGCTTGACTTCAACATGATCCAGTAGAGGAGCAAACAGGTTCATAAACAGGATTGCCAGCATGACGCCTTCTACAAAGGCGGGGTTAAACACCCGGATCAGCACGGTCAACAGACCGATGAGGAAGCCATAGATCCATTTGGCCCCAGGCATATCCGGTGCAGATACCGGATCCGTGGCCATATAAACGATACCGAATGCGAATCCGCCCATCACCAGATGATAAAACGGATTCAGGGCCATCCATGGTATTGCCCCATCGGCAGGGATCATGGTGAGGATCCAGCCTGTCAACAAGACACCGATCACGCCGCCAAGAATAATTCGATAGCTCGCAATGCCCATCAATACAAGAGCCGCGCCACCGATGATGCAAAGCAGCGAAGAGGTGGCACCGATACTACCGGGATATCGACCCAACAGGAGCGTCAAAAAGCCATGGCCCCCTTCGGCCAATCCGGCGTGTATTGAGCCGTACGCTTCGGTAAGCGATGAGATCGCCAGTGGGGTTGCCCCGCTGAAGCCATCAATCAAGGGCGCACCAATGGCTTCGGCAGCGACCCATACCGCGTCACCGGTCATCTGGGCCGGATAGGCAAAGAACAGGAACGCCCTTCCGGTCAGGGCCGGGTTGAGAAAATTCCTGCCTGTGCCGCCAAAGACCTCTTTGCCAATAACAATACCAAATGAAATACCCAGGGCGGCCTGCCACAGGGGAATCGTCGGTGGAAGCGTCAGGGGGAAGAGCATGCAGGTCACAAACAGGCCTTCACTGATCGACTCTTTTCTCACAACGGCAAATACGACCTCCCAGAAAAATCCCACCAGATAGCACACCAGGACAATGGGGAGAACAATCCACAGGCCGGCGATAATGACATCGGTGAACGCCAGGGATTGACCGGTCAGGCGATGGGCCTGGTATCCGGCGTTGTAAATACCGAAAAACAGCAAGGGGAGAAGCGCGAGAATCACAAGGGTCATGAATCGTTTGACATCAAGACTGTCCCGCACATGGGGCCCGTTCTGGCTGACCGTATCCACACTGAAGAACACCGTTTCAATGGCTTCATAGAACGGATACCATCTCTCCAGCTTCCCATCACCGGTAAAGTGTTTCCGTTGAGAATCGAAAAAAGCCCTTAAGAATTCCATCATCATGCCTGTTCTTTGAAATAGGCCATCTTTGCACCCTTCAGGATACCGGCCAGTTCAATTTTCGAAGGACATACATAGGTGCACAGCCCGCATTCCGCACAATCCAGCATTCCATGGGACAGCGCGTCGTCAACATCATCGGCCAAAATGGCTTTGAATGTCAGCTGGGGCAAGATATCCACAGGACATATCCGGTTGCAGCTCCCACAGGCGACACATGCCCTCACATCCCCATGAACACTACAATCCATTTTCAGATCCGATCGATTGAAGGAGGACAGAAAAGCTCTGGAGTAGCTGTTCTTCCAGAAACCGGGTCTCACAAAGCCGAGAAACTCCCGCTGGTCACCCCTATTGATCAGTGTCAGTGCTGTTTCGTAGAAACCAATAAATGAGTCCCTGTCGCCGGTATATCCGGTGAAGACACCACCGACGATGGGCCTAATATCGGCATCCCCTTCCGTCGCATCCCCGATAATATGGGAAATGGGCACCCCTATCCTGGTCTTTACATGGCTTCTGTTTTCAGCTGCGTCCCCTGCCAGGGCAATGATTCTTTCCGTTGGATACATTCCGGTCTTCAGCAACTGCGCCAACAACAGCAAATCCTGACCATGGATATACCAGGACCGGTTTTCAGCGGACGACCCCTTGATATGATACAGGATGACCCCCGGATCGCCCGCAGGATAACATCCGCTGTATCGATGGGTGATCGAAGCATCGATGGCTTCATCTCCGGTGAGCCGACCCTCGGGTGCCGCTATATGAATCCTTCCCTTCACAAGTTTTCGCAACACCTTGATACCGTACTGGAAAAGATCTGTTTTCCCCGCAAGATAAACCTCAGGTTCCGGTTGAAACGGTTCTGTGGCATCGAGGCTTACAAAGATGGCCGGTGGTGCAACCTCGGGATTGGCGATGTCGCGAAAGGGCAGCCCGCGCAGCAAGGGCCATAGCCCGCCGATCAGGATCGCCCGGACCAGGGCCTCCCGGGGTGTATTTTCAAGATCCTTTTCGGAGATCGACAGAAAAGACTCACTTTCTTCCGTATCGTCCAGCGCCACAACGATCTTTCGTATGACCCTCCGGGGGCCGAATTCAATCTGTTCAACCGCACCTCCTCCGGGCGAAAGAAACCGGATCAGGGGATTGCGTTTATCAAAGAAAAGAACCGATCCGACATTGACTCGATCGCCGGTATCCACGGCGAGCTTAGGTTTTATAAACGGGATCTTTTCGGGAAGGGCAGCAACACGGGCTGGTTTTGCGCAGGTCACCAGATCAAGAGAGGGTTTTCCCTCTATTTTCAGATCGTACCCTTTCTTCACATGGATGGGCATCATCAGGAATCTTTTCGGGTCGTATGTTCGCGCAAACCAATATGTCTGTTAAGGACTGTGGTTATTGTCTAGCCGGAACTTTAGACGCTTTCTATCCGGGCTGTCAATCCCTTTCCGTGCCGGGTCCCCGGGCATCATGATATCCAGGATTATCTGTTTCGGCTTTTCGGACCTGGTAATGTCGATTGCCTCTTCTCCACTTCCGGCCTGAAGAATCTGTAAATCCTCTACATCCCCGAAAGTTGACAAAGAATAGGCGCTTTGTGATACTCTCAAGAATCGGTTCAACCATAAGTCGAGGAGTAAGACACATATGCCTATCGTTAGAACGTCAAGCAAGGGTCAGATTGTAATTCCCAAGGAGGTCAGAGAAAGACTTGGTATAACTCCAGGGAAGAAGGTTTTGTTTCGCATTGTGGGCAAACATGCTGAAATCACACCACTTCCTGATGATGCCATCAAGGCTATGAGGGGTACCCTCAAAGGTGGCCGTTCCATGGCCAAAGAACTCCTGGCGGAAAGGGAGAGAGATAATAGGATTGATGAAGAACATACTTTTTGACTCCCATGCTATCTTGAAATTCTATCAGGATGAAGATGGCGCTGCTAAAGTCGAAAAACTCCTCATTTCCTCCCGCGATGGAGGCCTTATGTCCTAATATAAGCGAGATAAACCTGGGAGAAGTCCACTATAAGACCATACATAGGCTCGGATTGGCGGCTGCAAGGAACCATCTGGAACAGTTCTCTGAATTACCCATCCGGGTTATCCCTCCTTCTTCAGACATTATATTATCGGCCTCGGAAATCAAGGCTGAATATGCCATCTCCTATGCTGACTGTTTTGCTGTTGCCACGGCCCTCAATGTCGAAGCGTCAATCGTCACCGGAGATCCTGAATTCAAGAAAGTAGAGCACTTTGTTGAAGTAGTATGGATATGATCGATTGCGGATTGTGGTGATCAATAGGATGCTTACTTCTCACTTGACATTCGC
>JAZFSW010000599.1:0-8715 GCA_036446375.1 Desulfobacterales bacterium
GGTGACAACCGGTTTCAGCGGCCTTGATGATATCCTTGATGGCTTACGCATCGGCGACAATGTTGTCTGGTATGATGATGCAGGAAGTCTCGCATCGATCTTCTGTGTGAATCTGCTTCGTACGTCTCTTGACCAGCGGAAGTCGCTCATTTATATCAGTTTCGATCACAGCCCGAAAAGCATTCTGGAAAGGATTGGTGAACTGGGAAACAGCAGGTACCTGACGATTCTGGATTGTTTTACCAACGGAAAGGGAGAAGGCTCGGATGTTTTTCAGCAGTTCTATGAGGCGAAGCAATCCAAACGACAGTGCCAGATCGTTAAAGTGGATGAACCTGAAAATGCCGATCATGTTGCGGGGGCTTTCTACGGTCTTCATCGGACGATGAAAGATGATGTCCGATTCATCTTTGATAGTCTCACCGGTATGCAGGAGTTGTGGGGAGGCGAAGATCAGATCCTCAAATTTTATTCCCATGCCTGCCCCAGGCTATACGAACTCAATACCATCGCATACTGGATTGTGGAAAAAGATGCCCATTCACAGCGCCTGAAAGCGCATCTGAATAAGATCACGCAGGTTGCCATTGATCTTTCACTAAAGAGAGGCAAGACATCCCTAACCGTGCTGAAAGCTGAGAAACGGGACCTGGAGATCCTCAACAGACCTGTTGATTATTGGAACAAAGACAACGAGATTCTATTTGAAACCGGTAGAAACGGCGGTGGTCGCATTGAGTTGGGTAGCAGGTTGAAGGAGCTCCGAACCCAAAGAGGGCTATCCCAGACTGAGTTGGCAAAACTTGTTGGTGTCACACCCAGTACCATTTCTCAGGTGGAAAGCAATCTGATACACCCATCGCTGCCTGCTCTTTTTAAGATGTCTGAGGTTTTGTCTGTTCATGTTAACTATTTCTTCCCCGTATCACCCGATCAGATCGGCCAGGTGGTCTTTCCGGCCAGCGATGCCGTCGGTGTGCAACTGGCCGGCATAGCAAAAGAGAAGATCAGCTCGAAAATGTTGACGCCGGTGGATCTTGATTCAAAGACCGAATCTTACATCATCGAAATTCCACCCGGCACCAAACTACCGTCCCATTTCTTTGTCCACAAGGGCGAAGAAATGGGGTATTTGATCTCCGGAGAACTCACCCTCACGATGGACAGCACGGCACATTCAGTTGGCCCGGGAGATATGGTGTATTTGACGATGGATGTTCCTCAGCAATGGGAAAATCCAGGCGATGAGCCGGCAGAACTCCTATGGATAAAGATCAAATAGCGGGCAAGTCAACTGCATATCTCTATTCTCCATTTACAGCATTGAGCAGTTAAAACGGGATATTTCGTGGAATATTTCGTGGGGTATTTCCCTTGACAAAGGGAGGGAAAAACTCTATAAAGAACTCCAGATTTGTTAAAAACTAAGTACGTGGACTGCACAACGTGGTGCGGAAAATGTTAGCAAAGACAAGGGCGTCTTCTCAAGGTTTAGGAGGCGCCCTTTTTGTTATTTAAACTAATAAATCGGGCCATCAAACAAGCATGGGTGGTGGCGGGACACGTGAACGGAAAGATTCTATGAACAGACAATCACTTAAGATAACCGTCTTTTATTGCATCAATGCGCTTGGAGAAGAAAGGATTACAAGTCACCCGGACAACACCATGGAAATCCAGTGGGTCAAGATGGCGTGTTCCAGCATGGTGAAAGACATTTTTCTTCTGCGCGCATTTGAATCGGGATCCGATGGCGTTATTGTCCTGGCGTGCCCTGAAGAGGCATGCCGATATGGCCAGGGGAGCATCAGGGCGAAAAAACGGGTCGAGTGGGTAAAGGCAATCCTTGAAGAGATCGGTCTCAGTAAGAACCGCCTGTCTCTCTTTCATTCCGTGGCCGCTGATGAGGGCACCATTGATCGGGCCATAGCCGATGTCGGACCCATCCTTTTGAAACTGGGTCCGAATCCAGCTGCGGGCGCAGATATCTGACAATGGCAGATGGGCTGCCGGGGTGCTACACCGGGATACGTCCGGGAATTGATGATGAGAAGATGTGGAAGGGGTCCACATATTTTAATGATGGATCAATACGGACGGTCCCGTAAAAAGTCCGAAATGCCGTCACTCCCGCGAAGGCGGGAGTCCAGAACCTATTGAAAACACTGGATGAGCGCTACGGTTAGCGCTACGCTTCACTACGTGTCACTCTGTGTCCCGCCTTCGCGGGAATGACAGAAGATGATGACATCTGACTTTTTGCGAGTTCATCAATACGGAAGCACTCGCAAAAAGTATAACCGATGGCTAAGTAGAAATCTTCATATACAAGGCACAGCGATTGACCGGGCGCTCTGGTTGTATCATACATGCCGTATGTCGAACGTCTGGACAAACGCTATAGCACAGTAGATGGAGACTTTCTACGACACCATCAACGTGGAGTTGAATCATGATTGTAGCTGAACAAAAACCGATTTCGGAAATCAGAGAGACGCTGATGCCTTATGAAAAAGTTCTCATTCTGGGTTGCGGAACTTGTGTGAAAACATGTTTTGCCGGGGGGGAGGATGAAGTTGCTGTCTTGGCCTCAGCGCTTCGTATGGCATGTAAAGTGGAGGGTCAGCGCATTGAGATCGAAGAGGCTACCGTTGAACGTCAATGTGAAAATGAGTTCATACAAGAGGCGGCACCGGCGGCAGGTAGAAACCAGGTCGTGCTGTCATTGGCCTGTGGTGCAGGTATTCAGGCGATGGCCAGATGCTTTGAGAAGACACCGGTACTGCCCGGCGTGAATACGACATTTATCGGCGCCCTCGAACGTCCCGGTGTATTTACCGAGGAATGTTCCGGATGCGGCAACTGCCAGCTGGCTATCTTCGGTGGTATCTGTCCGGTAACCCGTTGCGCCAAAAAACTGCTGAACGGCCCCTGTGGTGGGTCCCGGAATGGGGAGTGTGAAGTCAATGCAGACACGGATTGTGCATGGCACCTGATCATAGAGCGCCTCGGGGCTCTGGGGCAGATGGCCAACCTGGCGGTCTATGTCCCTCCAAAAAACTGGCAACCCAGTCAATCCGGTGGTCCCCGGAAACTGATCAGGGAGGATCATATCATATGAAAGGTGAAACAGTCAGTCGGCTTGAAAGTATCCTATCCAACGGCGGTTTTGCAGTAACATCAGAATGCGGCCCTCCCCGGGGGGCGGATGCTGCTGATGTCAAACGGAAGGGAGAGTTGTTAAGAGATTGCGTCGATGCGGTGAATGTCACGGATAATCAGACCGCCATCGTAAGGATGTCCAGTATCGCCTGTTCTAATCATCTCTTGCAGATGGGTCTGGAGCCGGTGATGCAGATGGTTACCCGGGACAGAAATCGAATCGCCATCCAATCGGACATCATGGGTGCCTATTCTCTTGGCATCCGGAACATCCTCTGCCTCACCGGTGATCACCAGACATTCGGCAGTCAACCCGATGCCATGAATGTTTTTGATATCGATTCCATGAATCTGATTCATGCCACCCGTGACATGCGAGATGAGGGCAAAGATATGAGTGGATTCGAACTCAAAGGCGCCCCGAAAATGTTTATCGGTGCAGCAGCCAATCCCTTTGCAGACCCCTTCGAATACCGGATTGTGCGTCTGGCCAAGAAGATCAACGCCGGGGCTGATTTCATCCAGACCCAATGCGTGTTTAACATGGACCGGTTCAAAGAATGGATGAGACTGGCGCGTGAAGAAGGGTTGACGGATAAGGTCCATATTCTGCCAGGCATCACGCCCATTCGATCTGCCGGCATGGCTAGATATATGGCCAATCGAGTGGCAGGTATGGATGTGCCGGAAGCGGTAATCAACCGGGTAGCCGGTGTTCCAAAGGATAAAGCTGCAGAAGAAGGCGTGAAGATCTGCCTTGAAACTATAGCCGAACTAAGGGAAATCGATGGGGTCCACGGTATTCACATCATGGCCATTGAGTGGGAAGAGAAAGTGGGAGAAATTGTGGAAGCAGCCGGTCTTCTTCCCCGCCCGACTGTGTCAATTTGACATCGGAGAATTAAATGCCCGAAAAATATCATATTTCTACCAAAGAAACCACACCTCGATTTCCGCCAGTTGGTAAATATACGACCGTAGAATTTCGGGAGGACTGTGCGGGGAGTTGCAGGGAGTGTGTCAAAAAGAATTGTGTTTATCATGTTTTTGAAGACAATACGATTCATATCCAGTCTATGAACGAACCGGAATATCTCTATGCCTGTCGGAGTTGTTTTCGCTGCGTGCAGGAGTGCACGAAAGGAATTTTCTCACGTGTCATCAACCCCGAATACAGAACCCTGGGAGATACATACTATCGTGCAGACATGATACATCAGACGTGGTACCAGGCGCATACCGGGAAAGTACCGGTATCCGGTGCCGGCTATCGTGGCCCTTTTGCTGCTGCCGGATTCGATTCCATGTGGACGGATATGTCCGAGATTGTCAGGCCCACACGTGACGGCATCCATGGCAGAGAGTATATCAATACTTCTTTTGAGTTGTCCGGAAGGGAAATATCTCTGCAATTCGATGAAAACGATTCTCTTGTTACCGATGTGTCACCGATAATGGAACTCCCCCTGCCCCTGATGTTTCAGCTCCCTGAAGCCCTTACGCGTAATTCACATATTGTGGTATCGGCGGCAAAGGCAGCCCATGAGCTTCAAACCATGATGTTTATGCAGCCGGAAGATTATTGTGACGATGTGTCGGATTTCATGGGAGATCTTATCCCCTGCCTGACAGTGGCGACATATAGCTCACACACGGATATCATCCGTGAAAGTCGAGCCGTCGAGCTGTCTTATGTCGATGATATCGACCAGGTGGTGTCCGATATCCGTGGGATACGGCCGGACATGGTGATTGTCGTAGGACTTCCCCTCGACAGAAAGGCAGCTTCCCGGGTTCAGGGGCTGGCTCATGGACCGGTGGATACCTTTCATCTATATGCAGACGCCCATGGCAATGAAAAAGAAAATCATCCACGATTCTTGAAAGAGATGATTCGCGAGATTCATCTTGCACTGGTCGAGACATCGATCCGGCAGAAGGTCAATCTTGTTTTTTCCGGCGGCATCGCTATGGCCGAACATATGGCCAAAGCCATTATATGTGGTGCCGATGCCGTTGTGGCGGACACGGCTCTGCTGCTGGCCCTGGAATGCCGGTTGTGTTACCGGTGCTGCAACGACCTGTCCTGCCCGGTTGGGCTTGGGGATGAATTCGATACCCACTGGGGCAGCCGGAGGATCGTCAACCTTATCGGGGCCTGGCACAGTCAGTTGATTGAAGTGATGGGTGCCATGGGTATTCGCGAAGCCAGACGACTCAGAGGCGAGGTGGGTCGATCCATGTGGTTTGAGGATCTAGAAAGAGACCACTTCGGTCCGTTATTCGGAGAAAGAAAGGTGCCTGGACCTGGATGATACGAGGATCACTTCGGACCTATATTTGGCGAGAGAAAGCCGTTCTTTGTGCCTTGGAGCCTTTGTGGCAATTTTCCCGGTCTATATCCGGGTTGGGATAACGATATGAATATGTCAACGCAACTGCCGACGATTGTTGAGACGCCCACGCGGTTTCGAAACACCATTGGCAAATATACGATGAAAAGAAATGCCCGCTGTACGTCCTGCGGGTTGTGTGCCTCGCTTTGTCCATACGGGGTGCATCCCCGGTATGATAATTATGCGATGCCGCTTCGCCCGAAAGAGCACAAGTGTATCGGGTTCGACTGCAGGAAGAACGACTTCTTCTGTGTGGATCGGTGCCCGGAGCAGGCCCTTCGTTTGCAGCTCAATCCCATTGTGGAAACACTGGGCGATTACCGGTGGCCGGCCGAGATGTTGATTGCCCACTGGGCCATGGCTGAAACCGGTGACTTGCCGAAAGTGGATCTGGAATACCGGCTCGGATATTCAAACGGTGGTTTCGATAAGATGCGATTCAAACCAGCAGACCCGAGTGCGTATCTTTCATTGACAGATGAAGAGATCAACACAGATTTGGTCCTGAATAAAAGAGATGACGGCCGTCCGGTCAGGACCCTTTCCCTCCCCGGCTATAGTGGCGGGATGTCCTTTGGATCCACGGCCCTATCGGTTCTCACCGGCAGAGCCCGGGCAGCCAAACGGCTGAACACACTGACCTGTACCGGCGAAGGCGGGTATCCCGATGCATTTGTCCCCTATGCCGACAATATCATTACCCAGGTTGCGACCGGCTTGTTTGGTGTAAGCGAAGAGACGATCCTGCATGCACCCCTCGTCGAATTTAAGTATGCTCAGGGGGCCAAACCCGGATTGGGCGGTCATCTGCTGGGAGATAAGGTGACCCCGGACGTGGCTAAGATACGGGAAACGGTGGTGGGTCATTCTCTATTTTCTCCGTTTCCCTTTCACAGTGTTTATTCTGTTGAGGATCACAAGAAGCATGTGGACTGGATCAAGGCGGTCAATCCCAAGGCGCTGATATCGGTAAAAGTGTCTACCCCTTCGGATGTGGATATGGTGGCAGTGGGTAGCTATTATGCCGGGGCGCATATCATCCATATCGATGGGAGCTATGGGGGTACTGGCGCAGCACCGGATATCGCGAAGAAGAATATCGCCATGCCCATTGAATATGCTATCCCCAAAGTGCATCAATTCCTGACCGATGAAGGTGTCAGGGACAATATCTGCCTGATTGCCAGCGGGGGAATCCGTAATGCCTGGGATGTGGCCAAAGCCATCGCGCTGGGTGCAGATGGGGTCGTAATTGGTACCGCCGAGTTGGTCGCCCTTGAGTGTGTCCGCTGTGGGAACTGCGAAAGCGGCAGGGGCTGCGCCCGTGGGATCGCATCAACAGATCCGGAGCTCGGACGCATGATTTCAGAAGAACATACGGAACAGCGGATTGTTAACATGTATATGGCCTGGCGAAAAATCTGGTGCGAACTGCTCAGACAGCTCGGGATGACAAGTGTTCGGGAGCTCGTAGGTCGCTCGGATCTTCTTGTTCATCTTGATTATCTGGACGATGATGAGAGAGCGGAATACCAGCCAGCCCCCGTGAAAGCGTATATTATCTGATACCACTTACTTGCCACGCACTTTCCCCGCACGTTCGGTTGATGGAAAAGGAAACCATAGATGGGACGCAAGCACAACGAAATAATTGACAGGATCCTGGAGAGCAGGACCGATATTCCTCACGATAGGCACCGGGACAAGAAATCCGCCGAAGAAGGGGGGTGCGGCGTAACCGGTTTCATCGCATCCGTTCCGGTCAGCGGACGACATATATATGAACCGTCTGTTCAGATGCACAATCGCGGCAATGGTAAGGGCGGTGGGATTGCCGCTGTCGGTCTATCCGCGGATGATCTCGGGGTCACCCCTGATATTCTCAAGAGTCATTATATCCTGCAGGTTGCCTTCCTGGATCTCGCATCGCAGCATGATGTTGAGTCATCCTATGTTGAGCCCCACATGGAAATCCATAAAGCAGAAATGCTTCCCGCGGTGGATGACTACCGGGATGTAGAGGGTCTGGAAGTCAAACCCCCGGATGTCATGCGGTACTTTGTACGAGTCAAAGAGAAGGTATTGGACCGGTTCATATCGGAAAACAGCTTGTCTGACCTGGATCCCCGGAAGGTAGAGGATGAATTCATCTATCAGAATTCCATCCGCCTGAACCAGCAGTTTTACGCATCCCTCGGTGAACAGCAGGCGTTTGTCCTTTCCCACGGACGTAACCTGATGATCCTGAAACTTGTTGGCTATGCGGAAAAAGTCATCAAATACTACCTTCTCGATGATTTCAGAGCCCACGGCTGGATCGCCCATCAGCGGTATCCGACCAAGGGGCGCGTGTGGCATCCCGGAGGGGCTCATCCTTTCAGCGGACTCAATGAAGCACTGGTTCACAACGGTGATTTTGCCAACTACCACTCGGTCAGTGAATACCTGAAACAACATAATATTTTTCCGCAGTTTCTGACCGATACCGAGGTGGCGGCCCTGATGTTTGATCTTCTTAACCGAACCTTTGATTACCCCATGGAATATATCATCGAGGCGATGGCACCGACAACCGAACATGATTTTGACCTGCTGCCCAAGGAAAAACAACATATCTACAGACACATCCAGTCCACCCATATGCATGGGTCACCGGATGGGCCGTGGTTCTTTATTATCGCTCGAAACAACCCGGACAAGGATTTCTTCCAACTCATCGGCATCACCGATACGTCCATGTTACGTCCCCAGGTGTTTGCCCTCCAGGATGGAGAGGTCCAGATCGGACTGATCTGTTCTGAAAAGCAGGCCGTTGACGCAACCCTGGAAAGTCTGGCGTCTGAAGACGATCGTTTCTGCCCGGTCGCGGATAAATACTGGAATGCACGGGGAGGAAGTGCAACCGACGGGGGGGCCTTTATGTTTACGGTCAAAGACGCCGTGGGCCGCCCGGGCACCAAGGAGTTGATATGCACCAATAAATTCGGTGATCCTATTGACCTGCCGGCCAATCAGGAGCCCTATCGGCCAACAGCATCTTCGCCAGCTACCGAAAGCCCAAGCCATATCGCATCCTTTATAGAGGATCTGTTTGCGTCAACGGCAATGGAGGGGCCCAAAGCTGCGAGCTGTCAGAACGTGGCCGACTGGACCTATG
>JAZFSW010000600.1:0-2861 GCA_036446375.1 Desulfobacterales bacterium
CACATGGCCGGCTGCTCCGGTGCCAAAACCATCGTGGCTATTAACCGGGACGAGAATGCGAATATCTTCAGAGAAGCCCATTTTGGTGTCGTTGGCGACTGGCATACGGTCGTGCCTGCCCTGACAGAAAAGATCCGGGAATTGGTCAGCGATTGAGAAGTTTTCCGCTTTCGATAGCCCGCGGGCGAGACCCGGATGCTATTTCAGCAACCTGGGGGGCGGTGGTCCTGATGGGTCTTGTGGGTAGAGCAGGAACTATCCCAGCAGACGGGGGTAGTCCTGGCAGGTCTTATGGGTGACGCATTTGTAGCAAGCAAAATCGGCATCTATGCCGCTGCCGTATCGGTCGGACATGCCGGATGCATCCATCAGTTTCGTTCTCTCCCAGCCGAGGGTCAAGTAAAATTCCGTACTTGGTAGTTCCGCCCCTTCAAACCGGGTGCCCTTTCCCTTGGTGAGAAAACCAAAGACCGGCACGATATTATGTTCCAGGAGAAAGGTGTATCCCTCGAGGTGTGATTCAATCGCCTTCTCCGGGTTCGTAAAGCCTTTTTCAATGGCCAGCTCTGCGCCTGCCACGAAATTGGTGGCCACCTCGCCAACGCCAAAGATATCCACGGCAGACTTTAATCTGTTGATCCATTCGGCTTTCCCCACCGCCTTTGCTTTCCCGGGTACAATTTCCATCCAGAGGCCTTCATCCCAGACCTCCAGATTGGGTTGAACACGGCTCGCACCGGCATCTTTGAGCATCTTCCAGCCGTCCTCATCAAAGGCCTGACATACCGCAGTTATTCTTGCTTTCTGACCCACGACCTTTCGGAGGGCAGAAATGGTTCTGGCGTAGGATTTTGCTTCCAGAGCCGTATCGACAAAGGCACCCCCACTGACCACAATATGTCGGATGTCAATCTCTTCGGCGGCCAGCCCGCAGGCCTCGATGCTCCGATTCGGCCGTTTGATCCTTGATGGGGTCTGCTTAATCTTTGCATTACCGATACGGCAGAAGGCACACTGATCGCTATTTTTCGCATACTCACAAAACGCCGTGTGAACCAGCGCCACACAGGACTCAGCCCGCTGTCCCAAAGCGCGTTCCACAGTTGATCCGTCTGCCAGTGTCTGTGTAAACGTTGGACGCCGCGGAAACGAGACATCGGCCACCGGACGACCATTGCGGCAAATCGCCCAGGCATCCTCTCCTTCTTTGCTGATTGTATAGGGACTGTCCTTGTCCAGTTCCGTGTTGATCCGCGTGTCATCGGGCAGAATCATCAGGTTGGGTAATAGAAAGACGCTCCCGCCGGTTGCTTCTTCTTTGGGGATGTCCTCGCGACTGAGAAACGTGCCGCTGGGTATCGTCCACTGGCCGATGTCTGCCAGTTCTTTCGTGTATCGAATCCCTTCTCTGAGCATATCGGCTTTGAGGATGATGCTATCCGGTGTTTCCGGGTAAGACTGTTTTAGATCCGCAAGCCGTGGGTCCGAAAAGTCATAAGCCATGGGTGTCTCCTTATATGGATCCACAAAAAAGGTTTGCGCCTGTTCGGCTTGAACAGAGACAGGTGTCAGTGTTCAGCCCAGCCTCTGGCTCGGTAAGCAGCCAGTGTAATCGAGAACGAGACTTTCGGCTTTCACTTGGGGATTGAGGGGAAATGCCAAACGGCAAATCCCAAAAAACAAGGAAATCACAATAATCAAAATACCAAATCACAAACAACTGCCTATGCAGTATCATCGTGTTTGGAATTTGGCTGTTTTAGTTTGGAATTTGCTTGTCATTTGGTGCTTGGAATTTGTGAGTTTAGTTCGCTTGGCCTGAAGTAAAAACTCATTTCGGGCTCCCCAGACATGTCAGATTGTACTGAGTCTCATACGAGGTGTCAGGCCAGAGTCGGCGTTCAAAAACGCTCACCATGGCCTATCCGGATACCTTTCTCGTATGCTCGGAAATGGCTCCAACGATCTGGGGCCAGGCGCCTTCGGGCATACTGTGCCCCATGCCCTCGATGATGAGCAATTCTGCACCGGGTATGGCATCGGCGGTGTCTTTGCCGCCTTCTACCGGTACCAGGGGATCATCCGCACCATGGATCACCAGCGTGGGTGCCGTAATGGCAGCCAACTCAGGTCTGCGGTTGCCCTGCACCATAATGGCAGCCATTTGTCTTGCCATGCCCTGAGGATAAAAGGAGCGATCAAACGACCGGGCGGCTTTCTGTCGCTGTTCTTCTTCATCGAAAGGAAAACCCGGACTGCCAATCACTTTCTGCGTTTTAACACTGTGGTCCAGATATGCGTCGCGCTCGGAAGGGGCCGGTGTTGTCAATGCTGTCATGGCTTCAGGGGTCGATTGCGGCAGGCTCGGATCACCGGTGGTGGACATGATCGATACCAGGCTCAAGACCTTTGAAGGATGGCGATACCCGATGGTCTGAATAATCATCCCCCCCATGGATGCACCGCAGATGTGGGCCTTTTCGATACCCAGGGCATCGAGCAGACCAACGGCATCATCTGCCATATCTTCCGCAGAATAAGGTGCGGTCACTTCCTTTCCTTCGGCCCGGTCGGTCATCATTTCCATCATGTTAGGGACACCGGCATCTTCGAATTTGGTTGAAAGCCCGATATCCCGGTTATCGAATCGGATAACATAAAGGCCCTTATCGGCCAGTTGCTCACAGAATCCTTCATCCCAGAGAATCATCTGAGCCCCCAGACCCATGACCAGCAATAGGGGCGGGGACGTTTTTTCACCAAAGGTGTCATATTCGATCTGAATGCCATTTGCCGTTATGTTCGCCATGGTGGTTTCCTTCCTTTTGATTGGGTGTTGATACCAAGACAGCGTATCTGTG
>JAZFSW010000601.1:0-3669 GCA_036446375.1 Desulfobacterales bacterium
GAGCACCACCGGGAGGGGCCGCAGTATATAGTGCTCGACAATTTCCTGGATTTGAATACTCGCAAAACGAGCAGTACGAATTTCAACCTGCTGATGAAGCACGAGTTTTCACGCTTTAAGGTGACCCTGGTCCTGAATATCAGGAATCTTTTCGATACTGATCCCGCCTTTGCTGATCCACTGATCAATGAAAGATTGACCTATATGGGATGGGATGGGTATGAACTGGACTATCATACCCTTTCGCTTGCGGAAAACTGCTTTGAAAGCGAAGGGTTGAAGCGAGAAGGATACGCGTCCTCAAAATGGTTCAACAATACCTTTATGCCCCTTGAGGAAGATCATATTCCTGTCAATTCCGCTTGATCGATAGCCCTTGGATCAAGCCTGCCCGCCATATGAGAATGTCATCACCGGGGTTTTACCCACTTTGCCGCCAGAAAAGCGCCAGCGGACGCATCGGCTGACCGACCTTCTTCTTCGATCATTTCAGCCTGGTTCGGGGGATGATCTTTAAGGAAATGAATGGCGGTCTTTATGGTTCCTTCAACCGGGGACAATCCGCTCATCTGGCGGGGAGACCTGAAGGTCGCATGTCTGAACAGGGGATGTCCCTTTTCTCCCGATGCTTTTCTCCGGATGGCCCAGGGGCTGAGACTGTTTAAGGTCGCGACCACGATACAACCACCCGGTTTGGTGACTCGAAACGCTTCGCTGACCGCTCCTCGTGCATCCTCAATAAATTCAATGGCGGTTACAGAGACAACCCTGTCGAATGTATGATCCGGGAAGGGAAGGGCTGTCATATCCCCCTGTATGCCCCTAAACGGGTGATCTGCCAGGAATTTCTCTGCCTCCAGGAGCATGGGCAAAGAAATCTCAACTCCGGTGACATGCGCCCCGGCGTCCAGCAGACTGAGAGTGAAAATACCGGTACCACATCCCGCATCGAGTATCCTTTCTCCTTGCAGGGGTCTTACCATCTCCAGGATCAGATCGTTTTCATATTTCTTTACAAGGATGCCAATGGGCGTTTCGAACCATTCGGTGTATTGTCCGGGCCAATCATCGAAAATTTCTTCCATACCGGTAACCCTTTCCACATTCGTGCCGGTCATGTCTTCTTGGCACTGAACTTAATAGCGAGCTCCCGCTCCCCCGTTCGTGCCGGTCCTGTTCTTTCTGGCATTGGGCCGAATGGCGAGCTCCCGCTCTCCCGTTCGTGCCGGGCCCGTTCTTTCTGGCATTGGATCCACCCGGATTTGCCCCTCGAGCAAGCGTCAAGGTGGGTTCTATGCTTATTCGAAAGATCTTGTCAAATGCATTCCGGATCGGCAATGGCTGTTTCCGGTCATCGTGCCTGTTTATATTTGACATATCCATCCAACTTGGATATAGCTCATGACTTCTGGGTGCCGCCTTTTCCAGAGAAACCAACCCAATGTCTCAAAGATCAAAGGAGAATCACAATGAAGATAATGGTATGCTATGACGGATCCAGTGACAACACTGCCATTCTGGCTAAGGCCCACGAGCGCGCAGCATCAACCGATGCAAGTGTTTATCTGCTCAGCGTATTGGTCGGTGATGATGTCGGTCAGCTCGATGAAATTGAGCCGGCTCAAAAGATCCTGGCAACCGCCCAGGCTTCGTTTGAGGCAGAAGATATCCCCTGTGAAACAAAGGTGCTGTTTGGCGGCAACGCCGCCGGGAAGAGCATTGTCAAACATGCAGAGCAAAATGGCATTGATGAAATCATCATCGGAATCCAGAAAACATCCAAGGTCGGTAAGTTTCTCTTCGGATCAACCGCACAGGAAGTCATATTGGAAGCACCTTGTCCCGTTCTTACCGTGAAGTGATCTTGATCACGTTACAACCCGGATTCGCTCTTTTCCCGCCTTGTGGTCTGAAATAGCGAGCGCCTGCTCGTTGGGGGTCACCTCCGCCCATTTTCCACCTGCAATTCATCATCGAGCGGGCAAAGCGGCTATCGTGCCGATGCCCGCTGGATCGAACCTGATCTAATAGAGCCTAACCGGATGGTGTGCCGGTTGCGATGGCTGAATATGGAACGGCGTCTCACCTTCTTTTGATTCTATCGTTGACCAAGGTCGTTTTTCGAGAGGAATAACCATGCGAGACTATGAAATTTTGCTTGTCGACGACGATGCGCTTATCCTGGATACCCTTGGGCCGGCCATCGAAAGTGCAGGCTATAGGGTCACAACGGCTGCCAACGGCACAGAAGCGATCGAAAAGCTGACACGATGCCACTTTGATTTGGTACTCACCGATCTGGTTATGGAGTCGGTCGATGGTATTGGTGTGGTGAAAAAGGCAAAAGAGGTCAACCCCGATGCCATGGCCATTATCCTTACCGGCTTTGGTGGCATTACATCGGCAATAGATGCATTGAGACTCGGTGCGGACGATTACCTGCTAAAGCCCTGTGAAAATGAAGAAATACTGTTTCGGATTTCAACCTGTCTGGAAAAGCTGGAGTTCAAGCGAAAGATCAAGGCCTATGAGGAGATGTTGCCGGTGTGTTGTGTGTGTAAGAAGATCAGGGACGATTCCGGGAAAGAACCGGGCAGTGGCGAGTTTATGTCTGTTGAGCAGTTTATCGTAACGAAAGCAGGATTAAGTGTTACATCCACCTACTGCCCGGAATGTGGCAAGAAGGCCATCGAGGAACTGAACGACCTGTAATGACCCTTCCTTTTCATCAGGCTTCCGCAATGGGAGCCCGCATCAATCATGATCTGCTGCAGATCATCCACGCCGCATAGCACTTCATATGTGGCGCAAGATTCCCCGACGGCTCTTTATTTATTGGCTGGTTACTGGTATGAGCATCTGCCATGAACAAGAAAATGACCCGATCCATAACGACAGAAAATCACAAGGGGAAAGCATGCGTCTCCTGTGGTGCCGAATTGTCCGGGAGAAAACGCCGGTACTGCTCCAAGGAGTGCAAAGAGTTGCTGGTCTTTGCTCTGGGCTGGCTAAAGAATCTGCTGTTGCCGCTAAACACCAATTATGCCACTTTCGCATTTACCGATTCGGTCCTGATAATCAACATCCTGTCGTTTTTTTCCAAGGACGTGTCGACGTTTGTTTTTAGGAGGGCTCCCGGAAAGACGCCTGCTCAGGGCTTGAAAGAGGTGTGCAAAATACTCAATAAACAATGGTATGAAAAGAACCAGTCGTTGAAGAGCCAGCGTGCGGCTTCAGAGCATCTGCTTGGCACCGGCGTTAAGAATTTCATTTCCAAAGATAACATCACGCCTGTTTCCACCCATAGCAACTCAAGAATCAGCGGCAAGCTGACACACTTTAACCTGAAGCTTGGCGATCTGGAGCGCAATCCTCTGGCACAACTCAAGAGTGCTTACAGAAAAGAGGTGAAGAAACATCACCCGGACTATGGGGGAGAGCCCACGGATTTCATTAATATCTCAGAGGCATATAAAGATATTATCGATTTCATCAGGAATCCCAAATTACGAACCCGAACGGGGTTGCCGGGGATCTGGAGCTATGACGGCAGTAGCTATAAGTGGTCGGCCCCTCTCTAGCCTGCTGTGCGGGAATGTCATGCAACAATCCTGACCCTCAAGCCGCCATCGCTGTGAATACCCGGTAGTCTTCTCGAGGGTCCTAAAG
>JAZFSW010000602.1:0-2210 GCA_036446375.1 Desulfobacterales bacterium
ATCCGATGCCGTTATCATCGATTGTCAGCTCTATCTTACCGTTTTGCTTTCTCAGAAAGATTCGAGACTGATCTGCCCGGCTGTGTTTGGCAATATTACTAAAAGTTTCCTGCATAATGCGAAAGATCACGAGTTTCAGCGGTTCCGGAATGTCCTCTTCATCAATGTCGATCTGTTTCTCGATGTGGATGCTGTCATATACCGATTCAAACTCCTGACACAACCAGGAGATCGTGGCAAGAATTCCCAGATCATCCAGGATGGATGGGCGCAGATTCCTTGAAATCCGCCTCACATCTTCGACGGCTCTGCGCGCCAGATCGACCGCGGATTCCAGCGATCGGACGATGTCTTCAGATGCCCTGTCCTGGCCGATGTGCACAATGGCGTTTTCTATCCAAACCTTGATTGCACTGAGGGATTGGGCGAGCCCATCGTGGAGTTCCTGACCGATCCTTTTGCTTTCCTCCTCATGTGCATCGAGAAGCTTGTTTGAGAGGCGTTGAAGCTCCTGATTTGCCTTTGAAAGTTCTGCTGTTCGTTCATGCACCCGTTTTTCCAGCTCATTTTGCGTGTTGCGCAGGGCATTCTCGACGGCTATCCGTTCGGTGATATCCCGAATGATGCCGGTGAAAAACGTCCCATCTGCTGTCTTCCAGCTGGCAAGGGACAGCTCTATGGGAAATTGGCACCCCCCTTTTCTCAGACCGGACAGTATGAGGGGTTTTGCCAGCGTTCCGGCCAGTTGTGCTGTTGTCTGTCGCATCCGATCCTCATGGATTTCACGAAACTGCTCCGGCATGATTCGTGCTACCGGCTTTCCGATGATCGTGGACGATGGGTAACCGAACATTGACTCAGCACCGCGGTTCCAGAAAACGATATCTCCCTTGTTGTCAATGGAGATGATCGCATCATTGGCCGTTTCCACCACGGATCGGGTCCGTTCTTCACTGGTTTCCAAGGATTTCAGCAACGCCGAGATTTCAGCCTGACGCTGCTGTGATTGCTCAAGAGCTGTCCGAAGGGTCTGGTCGGCGATCTTACGTTCGATGATACGATCCAGTCTCTCGGCGACCGCATTGAGAAGACTCCGCTCTTCATGGGTAAAGGGTCCCTCATCGGATTCCGGTCTCTTGTCGGTGTAGAAGACTTCTACGCTTCCTACCGTTTCGCCATGCATCTTAATCCTGCTCGCCTGTTTCCAGGACGACTCGGCGAAGTTTTCGGTAACGTACTTCTCTTCATCCAGAATGATGCGTGCACTGGTAATCTCCGGATATTGCCAGGAGGGGGGCAGCAGATCCACGATGCCCTGAAGGGTGTCTTTCAGGGACAGGTGTTGATTGTCTCTCAGGTAGGATATGCCGTAGAGACAATCCAGGGCCTTGATCCGATTGTCAAGATCATGTGTTTTTTGCTGAAGGGACTGTTCCATCTGGCTTCTATAGAGCGCCATCTCAATGGCAATCGCCAGTTCCCTTTCATCGATAGGTTTCAGCAGGAAACCGAAAGGCTCTGACGCCTTGATTCGATCGAGGAGGGATTGGTCCGCATGTGCGGTCAGGAAGACCACCGGGATATTCAGATGCGATTGTATCTGTCGGGCAGCTTCGATGCCGTCCATGTCCCCTCTGAGGAAGATATCCATCAGGACCAGATCCGGTCCAAGCGCTCTGGCCCTATCAATGGCAGCGAGCCCTTCAGCAACGATGCCGGAAACGGCATATCCCATTGTTTCCAGACTCATTCGGGTGTCTTCGGCAATGATCCGTTCATCCTCTACAATTAAGATCTGCGTTGTGGTCATAGTCGGTACTCCTGAGACCTTTGCCGATGATCTTCCATCATCACTTTCCAGAGCTTGTAGAGGGTTGCGGCGTTGAATGGAAAACGGGCGGATCTATGCTATCTTCGTTTAAACTTAAAACAGATTCTTCTCGGGTGGCCGTCTTTCGGGGACGTACTCGTGGGCGATTTTTCCCTCATTCCATGCTTCCGATACGTAGAGACTGCAATAGCAGCTTCCATACGCCTCGACATCCGGTGTCCGGTATTCGCAGGGACATATGATATCCCGATCATTTGCCCGATCATCGGATGCCAGCCTGCAGGGGCAGGCCATATAGCCGTAGCGGTCCTTGTTGATCAAGAGACCATCCAGCAATTCCCGTGTGGCAGCTTCATCTTTGTTAAAGAAGTAGCCCTTC
>JAZFSW010000603.1:0-2594 GCA_036446375.1 Desulfobacterales bacterium
CAGAACCTGTGATATGTCTGTCTCGTATCACAGGTTCCGGAGATGTCCGAATGCCTGTGATATATCTGTAATCTCATCATTAAAACCTCATCATAGCCTCCTCTGGTGGCAACATGGCGTCGGTGTCTCTACGAATTGTAAGCTCCTGTATATATGGGCTTTCCCATAGGAGTGCCGGGCCTGCTGCATAGTGGACCTGTGGATGCGAAAATGACCGATTACACAGAGCAAATCTTCACCGCTTGAATCCCTAAAATCAGTTGATCTGACCCCGGGATATGGTGTAAATATCATCCAGGTCCCGGTGAGTGTAAGGACCCGTTGTGTTGACTTTGTGGGGCAACGTAGCAACCGCAAGATACAGTATTTGGCATGATTTGCGGTCATCTCTATCGTTGCATTTATTTGTATCAGCAGTTTATTATCGGAAAAGTACCTGAATCGGACTTCTTGCGAATTCATCAACGACTTCAAGGGAGGAAGAAATGCAATCAGAAGAGTATTGCTCCTATGATGCTTTGGGCTTAAGCGATCTTGTCAGGAAGGGAGATGTTAAAGAAGAAGAGGTTTTCAAGCTGGCTACAGATCTTGTCAAGAAGGTCAACGAGGATCTAAAAGCCGTCTCTGAATTCTATGAATATGAGACTGCATCTTCGGTGATGTCCGGGTCAGGCGTATTCAAGGGCGTTCCCTTTCCTATCAAGGATATCACAGTGGGCATAAAGGGTTTTCGCGAAGATAATGGATCAAGACTCGCAGAAGGCTATATTGTACCTGAAACAAGCTATTTTATGGAAAGGATCCTTGGCTCGGGCCTAATGCCTCTTTGCCGGACAACATGCCCCGAATTCGGTTTGACATTATCAACGGAATCTATCCTAACGGGAGCAACACGTAATCCATGGAATACGAATCGCATAGCGGGAGGTTCTTCGGGAGGCTCGGGGGCGCTTGTTGCGGCAGGGGCTGTACCGATAGCCCACGCGAATGACGGCGGCGGCTCTATCAGGGTTCCGGCCGCAATCAATGGTAACGTTGGCCTTAAGCATTCACGAGGACGTGTTTCGCATGCGCCGGATTTCTCTGATCTGACCATGCCGTTGGTTACGCAAGGCGCCAATGCGCGATCTGTCAGGGATGTCGCAGCTTTGTTGGACGTTGTCTCGGGATATGCACCTGGAGAGGCAACCATTCCTCCCCCGGACACAATCCGATATCTCGATGAGGTTAAGAAAGAACCGAAGGGTCTAAAAATCGCACTGTGCCTGGCCCAATGGAGCAAGAATCCTGTTAACGATGTCATTCAGGAAAAAACCAGGGAGATAGGAAAACAATGTGAAGAACTAGGCCATCACGTAGAAGAGACAGCACCGGATATTGATGGTGAGTCTTATGTTGAGACAATGAAAGGTCTGTGGTCGGTTCTTGCTGCGAGCGTTATCATGAATTCGAGCATGATAATGGGCCGATCCGTATCTCTGGACTATCTTGAACCCATGTCGCTCCGACTCTGTGAGAATGGCCTCAGCAAAAGCGCACTGGATTATGTTGTTCTCATGCAACAAGCTCACAACATAACAAGAGTATTGGGACGATTCTTTGAAAGCTATGATCTTATTCTCACCCCGACCCTTGCTCAACCAACACCGGAAATCGGCAGTCGTGTTCGTTTGGCGGTTGATGAGGAACTGGACCCCTGGTTTGACTATCTGGGTGACATAGTACCCTATACCCCTTTAGCTAACCTTACAGGTGTTCCAGCCATTACGCTTCCCCTCTGTGAAGGCCAGGGAGGATTGCCGCTGGGTATGCAATTTATGGCGGCAATCGGTCGTGAAGATCTTCTGTTCCGGATCTCCGGCCAGTTGGAAAAGGCTTTGCCGTGGAAGAATCGCAAGCCTTCCATTTGGGCTGCGTCCTAATCGGAGAATGGTTCTGGTTTCTCGGGGATTATCATAACCATGTGCATTTATGTTGAAAGTCAGCATTTAGACCAGGTAATCATTCGCGGTGTCAAGCTGAGGTCAAGACAAGCTGGCCACCTTATATTGGGGTGGGTCTCTGAAACCGAATGCTGAGAGAGAAGATACACGTCATGCCTATGAAGGATGAAGCTCAAAAGCCACGATCGACGATATCAGCTCAGGGAGGAATCAAACAATGAAAAGGCGTGATTTTCTGAAGATTGTGGGAAGTGCTGCATTGCTGCCTGCCGCACTGAGTTTCGCCAAGCAGCAGAAACGTACCAATGTCATCCTCATCATGTCCGATGATACCGGTTACGAAGTGTTTGGCTGTTACGGGTCGAAACAGTATCGGACACCCCGGATCGACCACCTGGCCCAGACGGGAATGCGTTTCAACCATTGCTATTCGCAGCCGGTCTGTGTCCCGAGCCGCGTCAAGATCATGACCGGCAAGTCCAATGTCCGCAACTATGTCTTCTGGGGCGTACTGGACCCGAAGGAGAAGACCATCGGTCATATGATGAAGAACGCCGGCTATGCCACCTGCGCTGCCGGTAAATGGCAGCTGGCCGGCATGGGAACCTTTGCACCCGAGTTAAAGGGAACGGGAACGCTCCCGGAGAATGC
>JAZFSW010000604.1:0-2951 GCA_036446375.1 Desulfobacterales bacterium
CTCGTATGAAACACTAAGAAACAGGTTTGCGCCTATTCGGCTCGAAGAGAAGCAGGTTTCAGTGTTGGCACCACCTTTGATGGCGTCGTAAAAAGTCTCCATCTACGGCGTTATAGCGTTTGGCCAGACGTTCGACATACGATATGTATGATACAACCAGAGCGCCTGGCCAACCACTATGCCTTGTATATGAAGATTTCTACTTAGCCATCGGTTACACTTTTTACGAGTTCATCATCCTTGATGAACTCGTAAAAAGTCAGATATCATCAACTTCTGTCAGTCCCGCGAAGGCGGGACACAGAGTGAAGCGTAGCGCTCATCCAGTGTTTTCAATAGGTTCTGGACTCCCGCCTTCGCGGGAGTGACGATGTTTTGGACTTTTTACGAGTTCATCATCCTTAATCAATTTATCTTTTCTTTGTTTCCGAATATCACAATGTCTTCTTTCTCAACCCTACCCTCTTTTATCTTAAAGGATTCTACCGTCTCTGCCCCGTCCGATAGCGAAACAATCACATAGCTTATATCAGGATCATAGGCGAGCTTGATATCTTCTGCCGATGGTCGCGCAGGCGTTTCCGGGTGGCTGTGGTAGACAGACATCAGCGCCAATCCTCTTTTCTTCATGTCTTTTACCGCATCAAACTGCTCCCGGGGATCGAGAGAAAAATGGGTCTCCGATGCATCGATGTTCTTCAATGGGTATTGTCGGGTCACCTTACTGCTCTCCCCGGCAAGATATCCACAGGCTTCGACCGGTGCGGCATTTTTCGCATGCCCTATCATGCCGGCAATAACATCGGTCTCTATCTTCAGCATCTTCTTCTCGTTATCTCGGATGAATTGCGCCTGCACGGCTTGAACAGACGCGCAGGCGCAATTCATCCTCTTTCATGCTTTTTATTTATACGTCGCAAGCCGGGCCATCCTCGTCCACAAGCTCAAGGAGGGTGGGATGATCCCCGCAAAGCACACAGTTGCTGTTTTTTCGAAGGCTCTGTTTGGTGAACGTCATGGTCAGTGCATCGAAAAAGAGCATGGTACCGGCGAGCAGCGTTCCGGAACCGGTTAGAAACTTCAGCGCCTCGGTCGTCTGGATGGTCCCCAACATGCCGGCAATGGCTCCCAGTACGCCGGCTTCAGCGCATGATGGCACGGCATCCCTCGGTGGCGGCTTTTCGAACACACATCGGACGCAGGCCGACTTGCCGGGAACAATGGTCATGGCTTGACCGCTGAAGCGAAGAATCCCGCCATGGGAAAACGCGATGCTTTCCATAACGCAGGCATCGTTGATAAGGAATTTGGCAGCAAAATTGTCCGTGCCGTCGATAACAAAATCATATCCTGAAATGATCTGCCGGATATTGTCCGCCACGAGATACTCCTCATACGTATTCACCGTGACATCGGGGTTCAGCGCTTTCATCTTTTCTGCTGCAGAGGATACCTTCGGTGTATTCAGATCATGGGTAAAATGAATGATCTGGCGCTGCAGGTTGGACAGTTCCACATGATCCGGATCGACCAACCCGATGGTTCCCACTCCGGCGGCAGCCAGATACAATGCCGCCGGCGAGCCGAGGCCCCCCGCACCGACAATCAGGACCTTTCCTTCCATGATGCTGTTTTGTCCCTCAACGCCTACATCTTCCAGGATAATATGCCTGCTGTATCGTTCCAGTTGCTCTTCGGTAAAATCTATCATAATCCTTCAAACCCCTGTTTTAGGTCATCAATAATGTCGACCACGTCTTCAATCCCCACAGACAATCTCAAGAGCGTGTCGCTGACATTCATTTCCTTTTTTTCAGCGTCTGAATACTCCGAAAAGATCGTTGATGATGGGTGCAGAATCAGCGTCTTATTGTCATTGATATTGGTGGCACGTCTGATAAGGGTCATTCGGTCCATGAATGTGAAGCATTGCTCCCGATCTTTCAACTGAAAGGTAAGGATGCCACCATATTTATCGCCGAATTCAGCTTGGGCAATCCCATGGTATGGTGAAGATGTCAACCCCGGGTAGTTGGTAGACACCACTCCGGGATGCCCTTCCAGGAACTGTGCAATCTCCAGTGCATTAGCGCAACTCCTGTCTATCCTGAGCTCCAAGGTTTCCAGCCCCAGGGCATGCAGATAAGCACTGTGGGGAGACAGACATGCTCCCAGATTTCTGAAGACTTCCCGTCTCAATTTCCGGATGAAGGTAAACGGGCCATATTGATCGGCATCTACGCTCAGCTTGGGACAATGCTTCCAGTTAAATGTGCCGTAGTCAATAACCAGGCCGCCAACCGCCGTTGCGCCTCCTGAGATGTATTTTGTATTGGAGATAACTTCAATATGGACACCGTGGTCTTTGGATGCGAAGATATAGGGAGTGGTCAGTGTGCCATCGAGGATCACGGGGACATTGTGTGAGCCGGCCATTTGAGAAATATTCCCTATATCAGCCACTTCCAGCTGTGGATTTGAAATCACCTCTAGAAATATCGCCATGGTCTTCTTGTCGATCGCTTGTGCCACAGCATCCGCATCGGTCATGTCAACATATCGTGTCTCAAGTCCCCATGCCTTCAGGGTCGTATCGAACAGGGAAAGGGTATTTCCAAAAAGACATCGACTGGTAACAATGTTGCTTCCGGCCTCACCAAGGGTAAGGACGACATTGGCGATGGCAGCCATCCCCGATGAGAGCGCAACGACACTGTGCGCATCTGCCAGCAAGCGGATCCGCTGCTCGAAATCATCGACCGTGGGGTTGGTGGTCCGGCTATAGGAGTACCCCTGCTTCTTGCCTTCGAATGCCAACTGGATATCCCGTGAGGTTTCGTATTCAAACGCCACGTTGTCATATACCGGTATCCTTAGAGCCCCATGGATCTCTGTCTCTTCACCTCCATGGCGAATACCGTGGACCGCTTTTGTGGAAAAGCCTTTCATCA
>JAZFSW010000605.1:0-4942 GCA_036446375.1 Desulfobacterales bacterium
TCTATCGGAAGACGGCCGCATACGGTCATTTCGGCCGCAACGAACCCGAATTCACCTGGGAAAAGACCGACAAGGTGGATGAGATCAAAGGGAAGAGTGGTTTCTAAAAACTTTTTGCCCCACAACAGGTGAAAAACTAAATGTAAAGGAGTCCATCATGGCTTTACCGGCAGCAGTCGATGAAACAGAGGTGTTTGTTGACCTCGATGTATCGGTTCCCTATAAGATCGCTGACATTTCTCTCGCCGAATTCGGCATCATGGAGATGCAGCTCGCAGAGAATGAAATGCCCGGCCTGATGGCCGTACGGGAAAAATACGGCCCCGCAAAACCCCTTGCAGGGCTGAAGATCATGGGGAGCCTTCACATGACCATTCAGACTGCTATGCTCATTGATACACTGAAAGTGCTTGGGGCGGACATCCGATGGGCTTCCTGCAATATTTTTTCCACCCAAGATCATGCAGCCGCCGCCATAGCAAAGAAAGGCTCCGCTGCGGTATTCGCGTGGAAGGGGGAAACCCTGGCCGAATACTGGTGGTGTACCGAACAGGCCATCACCTGGCCTGATGGCAGCGGACCGGACCTGATAGTCGATGATGGCGGTGATGCAACGATCATGATTCACGAGGGTGTAAGGATCGAAAAGGACCCGACATTGCTGGATGCCACCCACGACAGTCAAGACATGCAATGTCTCATGGACCGTTTGAAGACAAGCCATGCGAAGGATCCGAAACGCTGGACCCGGGTGGCTGAAAAGGTGAAAGGGGTATCGGAGGAAACCACCACCGGTGTGCACAGGCTCTACCAGTTAGCCAAAGAGGGAAAACTTCTTTTCCCCGCCTTTAATGTCAATGACTCTGTCACAAAATCAAAATTCGACAATCTCTATGGTTGCCGGGAGTCGCTGGCCGATGGCATCAAGCGTGCTACCGATGTCATGATATCGGGGAAAATCGTGGTGGTGGGCGGATATGGCGATGTGGGTAAGGGCTGCGCCCAATCGATGCGGGGCTTCGGCGCGCGGGTGATGATAACAGAGATCGATCCGATCTGTGCTCTCCAGGCGGCCATGGAAGGCTATGAGGTGCTCACCATGGAAGAAGCGGCACCGCTGGGCGATATTTTTATCTCCGCCACCGGTTGCTGCGATATCATCACCGGCGAGCACATGGAGCAAATGAAGAACGAGGCGATCATATGCAATATTGGTCACTTTGACAGTGAGATTGAAATGGCCTATCTGGAGAATAGCCCGACATGTAAGAAAACGACCATTAAGCCTCAGGTCGACAAATGGACACTTAAATCGGGACGAAGTATCATTGTGCTGGCCGAAGGCCGATTGGTCAACCTCGGTTGTGCCACGGGACATCCGAGTTTTGTAATGAGTAACAGTTTCACCAATCAGTGCCTTGCTCAGATTGAGCTGGCATCGAAATCATATGATAACAAGGTGTATACCCTTCCCAAGCATCTCGACGAGGAAGTGGCGCGGTTGCATCTGGATAGATTGGGGGTAAAACTGTCCCACTTGAGCCAGGCCCAGGCAGACTATCTTGATATTTCAGTTGAGGGGCCGTTCAAGCCGGATTACTACCGATACTAGGTGTTCTTCCAGGCGGTAGGGTTTCCGAGATGCGATAGAAGCTCTGGAAGGAAGGAAACGCCGGGAACGGCATCAAGATCTCGGCGTCAGTTGATCGGTTGCGCGGCTGGTCTGGATGATCGGTTCTCGGTTGGGTTTTTCCGCAACCCACCTACCGCTACCGAAACGAGCCGCGCAACCCCAACCGATTCACGTTGTTTCACCTACGACCGGCCCTGTGTTTCTTCCGACCAGAAGCGATGCCTATTCCTGCTCGCCTCCGGCTTCTGCATCCCGCTGCTTGTTCCACTCGACCCAGTCATTTGAATCTTCTTCAGGAGAAAACCGAAACGGCTTTGTCATTGTCCCATCGGGTCTTATTGTGATCTGCTGCATGGATTTTACGATGGCGGTCCATTCTTTCATGGATACGGCACGAGGACCGGCAATAGGCTGGGGACCCAGTACCTTTGAGGGCCCCACCGTCTTACCCCGCTGCGGTGCAGCAGGGGCAGGTTTTGATTTGCTGTCCACTAGGATTTCTCCCCAGTAGACCTTCACGATAACGGTGTCATCTTTCTCGACATTGACCCGGTAGACCGTTCCACGAACCCCCATAACGGCAGTTTTGGTGGAAATCTCAAAACGTCTCTTCCTCCCGACGTATTTCGATACCTTGGCCCAGGTTTTACCGAGAAGCATCTTTACATCAATCGATAGCTCCTTGTTCTGTTCATCGTGTGCGAGGGAAGCCAGCTCAAAGGTTGTCTGGGCGCCAAATCGCAAGAAGCTGCCATCGGGAAGTTTCAATTCTATTCGGGAGGCCTTTTGGGTGGAGAACCGTTCCCCCTGGTGCAAGAAGTCCCCCTTGACCAAGGAGGAACCGGGCGGCAGATCTTCTCTCACCCGAAAGGCCTTTCCCTTTATAAAGGTGGCCTCGGCTTTTTCGCCGCCAATGTCTACGGAAATCGGCTTTTGCCCAGCGATGACCCCATCCGGCATCCATATCAGGGTTATGACGACCAGCAGACCCGCCAGCTTTTTCGAAAGACATATCATCGGGTTCTCCGGTACTAGAACTGGGTTTTGAGCGTGCGTATCCCCAAGACAGCTTCAGCGCCCGATACAGGGCCCATCGGGTCAAAGACGCCCGTGACGAGGTCTTTGACCACCATCATGCCACGGGTCGTGCATGTCATTACCGCATTAAAGAAAGGCAGATCGTTTCTCAGATCGGGGAAAGGGGATTGTGTGCCGATAAACCGCGTAGCCAGTTGCTCCACGCCGGTTACGCGTATGAGAATATCTTCCATCATCATGGCAAACTCGGCTCGTGTGAGAGGCTTCTCCGGTTTGAAGGTGTGATCCGGGTATGGCTGAAGCCCCTTTATGCCCATTGCAATCACCGCATCAATGTCTGCTTTCAGGGGACTGTTGCCAATATCGGTTGCCGGAGAAACCTTAATGGTCACACTGGTTACAAATGTGTTGTCAGGGCTCTCAAACGATGTGTCGGTAGGTTCCTGCTGGCTTTTCTTAAGCCATTTCTCGATGTTGAGCTCTTGGATGAACAGCGCGGCGACATCAGCTCGGGTTGTTTCTTCAACCAGGGCGAGGTGTTTCCCGACCGAAGAGCCGGGCATGGCCCGTTGGATTTTCTGAAGAAGGGCATATTGCCTATCCGCTTCCGATACATATCCCTTATCGAGAGACAGCACCCTTGCAAATCGCTCAATGGCCGTGTTGAACCGGTACGCCGCTTTATATGCCAAGCCCATATAATAGTGGGGCCCGGGCAAATCGGCGGCTGTCTTGCTGGCCGCTTTAAACTCCCTTTCTGAAAGCACTAGCCAGTTCTTGGCAATCGATCCTTGACCCATGGTATAAAGCCGAATGTATCCGATATTGACCGCCACCTTTTCTTCTGTTGCCTTTGCATAGTCTCTGGCAGTGGCCATACTTTTCAATCCACGGATAAAATCGTCCCTATGCCCGTAGACCAGGCCGAGTCCGGTATGCGCCGGGGCGTGCTTTGGACCCAATTCTATGGCTCGGACAAATTCACGGCCTGCTGCATCGATCTTTCCGGCGTCAAGCAGTGTGTGACCGTTCTTTACATGATGCTCAGGTGTGTCGAGTGCCGCTTTTGGAGACATCACCTTTGGTCCGCAGCCGAACAGAAAAAGCATACAGATCCCAAGCAGAACATAGCTTGTTTTCCTGAAAATCATAATTCCTCCTAGACGTTCCTTTGGGTGGACACTAGTCAACCACGATCATCACGCGACATCGCTTTAAAAACGAGAGGTGTTCCGAAGCACTTCGCAGGCGGGACGCATCCGCGTTACTGATGATAACATCGGAACGCCCGGATCCTTCTATTCTCAATCCCTTTACGGTAAGGGGACTATTGGTTACTCGAGTATTGCTCTGGGCGGCAGTAAGATCCCTTGCATATCCGCTCATACCTTGCTGAACAGCAAATTCACGGCTAACAAACGCCGATCCATACACTTCCTGTCCATTTTCATCCAGTATCTTTGGGGCCATCGCGGGCCTGACATTAATGCCTCTGGCATCAACCACCAATCCGGTATAGACCGCTTTTTCCTCTTTGGGTAGCGCAACTGAAGGCTGATCCTGGGGTGGTGCGGGGGCCTGTGCTCTCGGTGCTGTCGGTGCTATCGGCTTAATCGGTTCGATCTGTTTGATATCCTGTGGCAGTACCAGTTGGGCGAACCCGCCATTCATGCTCATCTGCATGGTAATTTCTACGGTTCCATCGGACAGGTATTCCTGTTTCACTATCCGGGCCCCTTTCACCATGCCCTGAACCTTGGCTGAAATCACGTCACTGTCGACCATGAAGTTGACAACCGTTGTCTTGGCGTCTATCTGTACTCCTTTGGTCGTTTCAAGTAGGTTGCGCATGGCATCCAGCTGGGCGGCCCGCAATGCCATGGGGCGGGCTTGGGGTTTCCCCCAGTATTTCTCCGGGGGCGCCCCGATACCTTTTGCCTGTATGACAGCCGTAGACCAGTTAATGCTTCCATTTCCGATGGGCTCAATGAGCTCCTGTCCCTCTGCACTCATGCTGAGAATGGGAAGAACAAGAAGTGCGGCAAACAAAACGGATATCGATGATCGTCGTTTCATGATTTCTCCTTTATGTGGATTGTTTCTCAACGGTTTACTGGTTCCTATATTTCTTGGAATAATACTTAGCTGCCTTGTTGCTCGGGTGAATCGCAAGGGCTTTCCCCCAATACCGTATCGACTCCTCTCGCTTGCCTGCCCTCAACGATGACCAGGCCAGATCATTATAGCATTTGGCTAGATTCAGGATCGCAT
>JAZFSW010000606.1:0-3703 GCA_036446375.1 Desulfobacterales bacterium
TTTGTGGCACCGGATCATAAATCGCGAAAGTGCGATCTTTGCGCAGGGGCGCCGTATCATTGGGAAACGGCCAAAGGGGAGCTCGAAGGTAGGCAGGCCTGTGTTGCGGTATGTCCTCTGGGTGCCATTCAATACACCGCCAAGGTCCCACTTCAGAGAGGTGACACCGGTTACAAAGTGAATCTGAGAGATCGCAACTGGGCGGCCCTCGGATATCCAAAGGAATGACGTGCTTCCGGTGCTGGGGTAATCTGCAGTGCAAACGCTCTGGTGCCTATGTGACTGAAAGTCCGGTCTATTCTTCGCCAAATACATTTCGAACGGCCTGCAGATAGCGATATCCCCACCGCATGTCCGGCAGCAGATATATGCCGCGATGTCATACCGTTTCATTGCTATCCATTGCTCCTTGCGTCAACCTGCGTTCTGCAGGGCATGGCTAATCCCACGCCATGTTCTTGAAATCAATAATGCCACCCCTGAATATGTGAAACCCACATTTCCTGTAGAACGGCTCAAGGCTGTCGTCGAAAGTGACTTGAATGCACTGAATGCCAGCTTGCTTGACATCGCTGGCCGCCTTTCTAACAATGCGAATACCCAGACCCGATTCTTGGTGTTCGGGATGGACCATCAGGTCAATCAAGAATGCGTCAGCGATGCCATCACTGAGAACTGAGACATAGCCTATGAGTTCAGATCCATCATTTCTGACTGTATAGTAAGCATAGAGTTTCTTCAGGATATCGTCGTATGTTCCGTCAGCCGCATCCCACCCAACTGCGGTTCGAAGGGCACAAATCTCCTTGGAATTGACAGGTCCATTTCTAAGTATTTTGGGTTTCACTTTTGGTCTCCCGCAAACGGGTAAGTTTATACCTCTGCTTCCTTAGTGCCTCAAACGACCTGTCCTGCGAAGCAGGATCGAGCGGTCAAATCAAGAAGTGCCGCGAATCTCCTGTCGTGTCCCTGATTATCAGCCATTGGCGTCAGATCCCCTTCTGCTGCGATTCCGTAACTGTTCTTGAGATGCCACTACCACCACTCGCCCTCCTGTAAAACTCCCCGATGAGCGGCCAGGCTTTCTTCATCCAGCTCTATTCCGATGCCCGGTCTGTCGGACGGGATAAGATCACCGTCCTGCCAATCGAAAGGTTCTTTGACGATTTCATCAAAAAAGCCCCGAGACTTATAGATGCTCTCCAGCATGAGGAAATTGGGAATATTGGCGGCAATCTGGACTGCGGCTGCCGTGATAATGGGCCCTCCCCATACATGGGGGGCCATAAGCACGTAATTTGCCTCGGCAAGAGAGGCGATCTTCTTACATGCGGTAATTCCACCACAACTACCCAGATCCGGCTGGACGATGGCACAGGCACTTTCTCTCAAGAGGTTTTGAAACTCATAGACCGTAACCAGCCGTTCGCCGCTTGCTATGGGGATTGACGTACTTCGAGCGATCTTTCCCATTTCCGCATAATTCTCCGGAGGACAAGGCTCTTCAAGCCATAGCGGATCGTATCTTTCTATCCGCCTGGCCAGTCGGCGTGCCGTTGCCGGGGAAATCTGCCCATGGGTGCCGATACAGATATCCGCTCTGGTGCCCACTGCCTCTCGAACAGCAGCAACCGCTTTTTCAGCATGATCATATTCGCTCAGGGAAATCTCCCAGGGGGGGTTTATCAGCCGGCCAGATCCGGCCTGAAACAATGGGTCAAACTTAACAGCGGTAAACCCTTCATCTGCCAGTTTGGCCGCCAGTTCACCCAATCTGGCAGGATTGCTGGTCCAGTCCCGGGTCGATTCGAAAAGATTGTCGGTGGCTTCTACATCATATATGTAGGTGTATGTTCTGAGTTTATCCCTGCATTTTCCGCCGAGCAGATTGTAGACCGGCGTATTGTGGTACTTACCGCAAATGTCCCAAAGGGCGACATCGAAAGCGCTGATCAACCCCACGCCCACATAGTCAGGATGCTGGGATGTCAGCGTCGTATAGAGCATGTGATACAGGGGTTCTCTGTTCATGGGGTCCTTGCCCTTCAGAAGCCGGTCGAATATCCCCTTAACCATGCTTTCGTAACCTTCCTCGATACCATACAGGGTATTCAAAACAGCCGTTTCACCCCAGCCTTCGATCCCCTCATCGGTTTCGAGCTTTACGAAGAACCACAGCAATCCCCCCCAATTGGGGGGATCCGTTTTGATGACATACGTCTTTACATCCGTCAGTTTCATAATCCCCCCCGATAAAGCCTTGGTTGATTGAATGCGTGGCTAGATGGAGAACCATAACCCATTGTTTCTGCTGATACAAGTCATCTGAAAGGATCAGGCCAACGAGGAAGATCATAGGCATGCGCAGAGGCGATCACTTGGGGAAGAGGACCCAGGGGTTGGAAGGGGTTTCGAATTTCAATGCCGCTTCTCGGCCCATGGGGCCCCGGGGGAGCTAAAACTTGAAACATGCCTGGGCAGACAGTGAATGTTGCCGGAGTGGAGCCGAACATATCGCCGTCAAGGTCAAGAATTGTGGGAGGATCACTGGTTACCTCAATCTTTCTTCCCGGAAAATACTGAACACCGGGTGCGTTGACTTGCTCTCCCGACGAAACCTTTGGCAGCAGCCGGGTTGGGATTATCATTATGGCTCTCGGTTGTTGTCCCTGCATTCAGATCAGAGACAGTATAGGCATCTATGGGGAGAACACAGAGCGTTCTAGCTTTCTCCGATCCACGTATCGTCGGCTACTTCTTTCCAGCGATCGTGAATCTTCTGCGCTTCTTCGTTGGCAAGGGGACCTGCCTCAAGAAGTGTCGCATTCTCTTGCCACCTCCCCGGTTTGGTTGTCCCCACGATAAGCGTGTGGACGCCGGGGCCGGCTGCCGTAAAGCGCAGGGCAACGCCGACCGACGTCTGCAGGTCTTCTTTCAGAAAATCATAGACCAACGCGGCGAGGCGATCCCGGTAGGTTTTGACATATGGATTGACCGGCTCTTGACTTGCTTTCCAGGCGGCATTGGCAATGGGCCGCTTGATGATGACGCCAAGATTCCGTTCTTTGGCCAAGGGTAGGGTCAGCGTGAGCGGCTGCTGGTCAGCAATGCTCATCGACGTCTCAATCGCGTCGAAGGCCCCGCACTCGATCGCGTATTTCATCTCCATCCGGTCGCCGCTGTAGCCGATATAGCGTGTGTACCCGCGATCCCGAGCCTGTTGCAGCGCTTCGATAACGTCCCCTTGTCGCAGCATCTGTTCCGAACACGTATGCAGCAATACCAGATCGACGCAATCGGTTTTGAGCCGCCGAAGGCTCCGCTGAATACTCGACAGGATTCCGGAGATACTCCAGTCTTCACTGCCCAATCCATCGGGGTGGCCACACTTGGTAAAGAGAAAATAGTCATCCCGCCGATGGCTGATCGTATTGCCGATAAGCGCCTCACTGGTAAGGTAACACTCCGCTGTATCGATGACGTTCAGACCCTGGTCGAGGGCTTCATTGAGGAGTCGACTGACCGTCTCCTCCGCGGTTCCCTGAAAGCCAATCTCCGAAGAGCCGAACCCAAGGACGCTTACGTCCATATCTGTCCCGCCGAATCTGCGCCTTTCCATACGAGTTTCCTTTCAATATTTTACTATGCCCATCACCGCAGAGACGCCGAGAACGCAGAGAAAAGCAATAGGCCAGTCAATTAT
>JAZFSW010000607.1:0-6172 GCA_036446375.1 Desulfobacterales bacterium
TCGATGCCGATCTGTCCCCCTCCCAGCTCGAATCGATACAAAATGATATCTTTACCAACCCGGTGACCCAGATATCTTCCTTTTCTCCCCTCGCAATTGATTTTGACTGGATTATCTGGGTGGGATACCGACCCGGAGTCAAGGACAACGCCGGGAGTACCGCTGTTGAGGCGATCGAAGATCTTCTCGGAAATACCCTTGGACCGGATGACGCGGTTTACACCTCCAAACGATACTGCCTGAAGGGCTCGACGCTGACAGCAACGGATGTCGGTAAGATTGCCGGTGAGCTCCTCGCCAATGACATTATCCAGCAGTCGAAGATTTACGCCAAAAAGGACTGGAATCGGTCAGAAGGTATCGGTTTCATTCTCCCCCGGGTTGTTCTCGACCATGAGCCCACGGTTGCCACCGTTGCCATTGAAAGCGATGCCGGCCTGAGAGACATAAGCGATGAACGGAATCTCGCGCTGAACCCGAATGATATCCCGACGATTCGTGCCTATTTTCTCGAGGATCGCGTGCGGGCGGAACGGGCAACCGTTGGTCTTTCGGATCCCACGGACATTGAACTCGAGTATATTTCCCAGGCAAGAAGCGACCACTGCAACCACAATACATTCCAGGGGCTTTTCCACTACCAGGACCTTGCCACCGGGGAAAAGGAGACGATTGACAGCCTGTTCAAGACCTGTATCGAGGCACCCACCCTGGCGCTAAAGGAGGAAAAGGATTGGGTGGTCTCGGTATTGTGGGACAATGCGGGGGCCGGTCGTTTTGATGACGATCATTATTATGTTATTACCGCTGAAACACATAATTCACCATCCAATATGGAGGCATATGGTGGCGCGATAACCGGTATTGTCGGTGTCTACAGGGACCCTCTGGGTACCGGACTGGGGGCAAAACTTGTGATGGGTGGCTATGGATACTGCGTCGGTCCGAGAGATTATGATGATGAACTCAAGCCGCGCCTTCATCCCCGCCGATTGCTCGATGGTGTCATAGAGGGGGTGCGGGACGGCGGTAATAAAAGTGGTATTCCCACAACCTATGGCAATGTTTTGTTCCATCCGGGGTATCTGGGCAAATGCCTGGTTTTTGTCACGGCAGTGGGGATTATGCCGGCGCGCGTTGGTGGAAAGCCTTCCGAAAAGAAAGTAACCTCACCGGGGGAACTGGTGATTATGTGCGGCGGGCGGGTAGGGAAAGACGGCATTCACGGTGTAACCGCCTCATCGGAGGTGTATTCCGCCAACACGCCGGCCGGCCATGTTCAGATCGGTGATCCGTATACGCAGAAGAAGATGCATGATTTCCTCCTCGAAGCCCGGGATAGGGAACTGATACAGTTTACCACGGACAACGGTGGGGGAGGGTTGTCATCGTCTGTGGGTGAAACGGCCCGATTTTCCAACGGGTGTGAAATCGAGCTTGAAAAGGTACCGTTGAAATATGAAGGACTCGATCAATGGGAAATATGGATTTCTGAATCCCAGGAGCGCATGACCGTGGCGATAAAGCCGGAGGATCTGGACGCGTTTCTCAAGCTCTCAGCTAAACATGCTGTGGAGAGTACCGTGATTGGTCAGTATACGGATACGGGAAAGCTCCATATCACGTATAAGGGAAAAACTTGTGCCTATGTGGATGTCGATCTGCTGAAAACCGGCTTCCCCCAATGGGAATTTGAAGCCCATTGGCAGCCCCCGGAACGTCGAGGGCTTTTTGAACCTGTCTTCAGCAAGCCCCGGGATTATGATCTGCTGCTCACCGATCTTCTTTCTCGTCCCAATATCTGTTCCAAGGAATGGATCAGCCGACAGTACGATCATGAAGTTCAAGGCACAAGTGTTATCAAACCCCTTGTGGGTGCCAACCGGGATGTGAACAGCGATGCGGCTGTGATACGGCCGGTTCTTGCGTCCGAAAAGGGTCTGGCGATGGCCCAAGCGCTGCTGCCGGCCTATTCGGCCATCGATGCTTACCATATGACAAGCTGCACGATCGATGAAGCAGTGCGCAAGCTCATAGCTGTGGGGGCGCACCTGGATGACATCGGTGGGGTCGATAATTTCTGCTGGCCGAGTATCCAATTTGATCCGCAACTGAATCCGGATGGAAAATTCAAGGCAGCTCAACTCGTACGATCCTGTCGCGCCCTGAAGGCTACCTGCCTTGCCTATGGGATGCCGCTTCTTTCAGGTAAGGACAGTATGTATGTTGATGGAAATATCCCTGGTCGATACGGCGAGGTCCAAAAGATATCTGCTCCTGAAACCCTTCAGTTCTCAACGATCAGTGTGATCCATGATATCGGAAGATGTGTCACCATGGACAGCAAGGTGCCGGGTGATCTATTGTATATTCTCGGTGTAACTCGAAATGAGCTTGGGGGGTCCGAATACTACGATCATTTCGGTTTTACCGGACTCCGGGTTCCTCAGGTGAGGGCCGACGAATTCAGAGACCTTTACCTGGCCCTTTCACGCGCTATCGATGAAGAGGTTGTTGCCTCTGCCCATGGTGTCTATCGGGGCGGGCTAGGTGTGCATCTGGCGATGGTCGCCATGGGGGGTATGTTCGGTATGACTGTTGACCTGGGGTTGGTACCGGTCGATGGGGCCGATCGCGATGATGTAATCCTATTCTCCGAATCGGCAGGCCGTTTCATTGTGACGATCGATCCGCGGAACCGATCCGCTTTCGAAACGATCCTTGACGGCCTTCCCTTTGCTTGTGCAGGACGAATCACCGGGGATGCGGACCTTATCGTTGAAGGGATGGATAAACAGATTCTGGTTACGCTTCCGGTCCGAGATGTGAAATCCGCATGGCAGAAGACGTATGGAGATTTGATATGACCGACAGAAACGATGTGAACGTTCTTGTTCTCGCCGGCTATGGCTTGAACTGCGATCACGAAACGGCATATACCTTTGACCAGGCCGGTGCCAAGGCCGAGAGAATCCATATCAATTCTTTAATCGATGGGTCGGTTACGCTGGATCGTTACCAGATCCTTGTGTTTGGGGGGGGCTTCAGCTGGGGGGACGATCATGGTGCCGGGGTTGTTCAAGCGGTCCGGCTGAAAACCAATATTGGGGACAAAATATCCGAATTTGTTGAAAAAGGCAATCTGGTACTCGGTATCTGCAATGGTTTTCAAACGCTGGTGAATCTCGGCCTGTTGCCTGGTTTAGATAACGACTATGGGAAACGGTCCGTGGCGCTGACTTTCAATGATTGTGGCAATTTCAGAGATGATTGGGTTTCACTTACCGTTGATCCGGCCTCCCCGTGCATTTTTACCCGGGGATTCGATCGGATGGATTTGCCCATACGGCACGGTGAGGGGAAGTTCTATACGGATGAGGGCACTCTGGACCGTCTTATCCAAAAGAATCAGGTGGTTATACAATACGCCATGCCGGATGGGAATCCGGCCGAGGGTAGATTCCCTTTCAACCCGAACGGTTCCATTCATGACGTTGCCGGAATCTGTGATCCTTCCGGACGAATCTTTGGACTGATGCCTCATCCAGAAGCATTCAATCACCGGACCAACCATCCGGATTGGACACGGCGCAAAGAAACCGAAAAGCGCCGGGGAGAAGCCGGTGGTACCGATGTTGCTGCCGGGATCCGGATGTTTCAAAATGCGGTGGATTATATAAGGCAACGGTAAATCATCCAATAATTGTAATCTCAATTTCATTTCTGTAATACAAGACATCCCCGGAGGATCGTCATTAGCAGCTGGCAATCCGACGACTTCCGATAAAAGGGTTGATGGTGGCCCTGTAAGCTGTTAAAATAATGCTAAAATAGCTATTGAGCATATGAGAATTCCCGATTATTCGGGAAGGATCCTGAAACTGGCATAAGGATTGCCTTACTTTGTACCGGATGACTCCACCCGCTATCCTGCGCATGCTGCAGTCTCTTGCATTGGGGTGCGCAAATGGCATTGACATCGAGGCAGGAATAAAATGAATCGTCGCGATACACAAACCGGTTTTACTATTCTCGAGCTTATCGTCTCTGTTGCTATCCTGGGGATATTGGCGGGCATCGCCATTCCCAACTATCTGACCTATATCCCGAAGGCAAGATTGAACGGCGCTGCAAGAATGGTGCTCGTTGATCTGATGGCCGCCAGAATGAAGGCGGTGAAGACCAACAGAAAGACCCAGATTGTCTTTATTGATGATCATCAGTATCGTATGAACGATGATGCGGACGGCAACAATACTGTTGATAATCCCGAGGGGGACGCCACCCTCAGAGATATCCAGTCCGCCTACTATGATGTTACGCTGAGTTGGACGGCCGGCACCGTTTCGTTTTCATCGAGAGGAACGACCTCCGGGGCCGGAACCACCGTTACTGTTACCAATCCTAGTGGTGCCAAGAATATTAGCGTTGCCATTACCGGTCGCGTTAAGATCAGCTAAACCGTATTGAGGACGAAGAAAGAGGCGGCAATGCGTATTGCCTGCAACGATAAGGGGTTTAATCTTATTGAGGTTTTGGTGGCCATGGTCATCCTGTCTGTCGGCCTGATGGGGACTGCCTCGTTGGTCATTGGAATTATCAGAGCCAATCACATGAGCAAACAGATTTCCATGGCAACAACCATCGCGCAGGACCAGATGGAATCGGTCATCCAAGCCGGATATGAAGCGGCGGCAGACGGGGAGACCGACCTGTCCGCTGATTACACGGGGTTTACAGCAATGACAACTGAGGTCGTAGACGATACGCCCAGCACCAATATGAAGACGGTTTCGGTATCCGTCTCCTGGGCTACCGGTACGCAGCCGGTTATTTTAAGTACTATCCTGGCAAAGTAGAAACCATGGAACACGAGTCGGAGAACAGACAACAGGGATTTTCGCTGATTGAGATCATGATATCCATGGCTATCGGCATGGTGATCTTAACCGCACTATCCACTACCTTTCTTATCCAGCGGGATGTCTATGCCATTCAGGACCAGATCAACGAGGCGGTTCAGACGGTTCGGGCAACGATGGAAATGATGACCCGGGAGATTAAGATGGCGGGATATGATCCCACCGACAACGATTTTTCCGGCGTTATCTATAGTGCGGATCAGCTTCAGATTCTTTCGGACCATACCGACGGAGTTGGCGGCGTAACCGGTGATCCAAACGAAAACATAACCTACAAGTATTATGATACAGCCACGTATCCGAAACAGCTCAAACGAAAAACAGGCAATGGCTACTTCCAGCCGTTTGCAGAGAATATCGAAGCGTTCACCTTTCAATACCTGGATAGCACCGGGACGGCGACAACCACCACGGCATCTATCCGGCAGGTTAGAATCACCATTACAGCAAGGACCGAAAAAGCCGACTCGGATTATCCGGAAAACGGCGGCTACCGCACCGTTACGATGACAAGCCTTGTTGTGCCGCCTAATTTGTCATTTCCATAGGCTTGCAGTTGCCGAGAGGATTTAAAAGGAGGTTTTCGATGGGGATTTCAAAAAGAACGGATCCGATGGAGACCATTGAAAGGATGCTGAGCGATCAGAAGGGGTTCATACTCCCCATTGGGCTGATGTTCCTTGCGGTATTGGGGGTCATGGGAACGACGGCTATGGTCGTTACGACAACGGATATAAGGATTGGTATGAACCACAGAGCCAGTGTACAGGCCCACTACGCGGCCGTCGCCGGCTATGAGGAGACAAGAGCGCGCCTGGCATTGCCTAGCAGTAACGTGGACTATATCGGTCTGGGGACACCGGATGCCGATTGGCGGGGGTATATTGGTGATACCACTGTTGACTTCGGAAGCGATAGCTATATCAGTGATGCAGACCATGTTTCGTATGCAGGCCTGCAGGGCGGCTTGGACTATACCGTCATGATTAAGTATAAAACCGACGTTGCCACTGGGAATCTACTTCTATGGGGTGACGACGACGGCGATTATGTTAACACGGTGAATATGACAGATGGTCTGCCCATTGTGATGATCGAGAGTCGAGGAACGGTCGATGGCTCAAGTAGAACGATTACGGTGGAAGCCAGAGGCAGTGTGCCCTTTTTTGACCCCGTCTCGGCACTATATGTCAATGGCAACCTTGATAAGAACGGCAATAGGGGAACCGTCCGGGGTGACATGTATACCC
>JAZFSW010000608.1:0-2733 GCA_036446375.1 Desulfobacterales bacterium
CTCGGCGACATTGTCTTTGTGGAACTACCCCAGGAGGGGGACAGCTTTGATCAGGGAGATATGTTCGGCACTGTGGAATCGGTCAAGGCTGTAGCAGAATTGTATATTCCCATAGGCGGGGAGGTCGTCGCCATCAATTCGGATCTGGAAGATTCACCCGAGCTGACAAATGCAAGCCCGTATGATGACGGGTGGATGGTAAGGGTCAAGCCGAAAGATCCGGGAGAACTGGACGCACTCATGACCCGGGATGCATATCTGGAAATGCTGGCAGGGATGGCGTAGATGCGGTATCTACCCCATACGTCGGAAGACATTGCCGCCATGCTGGAGGTGGTTGGTGTGAACAGCATGGAGGATCTTTTTTCCATGATTCCTCAGGACTGTCGCTTCACAGAACCGTTTCAGCTTCCGCAACCGCTGACAGAATGGGAACTTAACGATCATATGCGCGAGCTGTCTGCATCCACGGCTGTCGGTCCGACATCCAAGGTGTTTATGGGTGCCGGCAGTTATGATCATTATATCCCCGCAGTGGTTTCAAACCTGCTGGGGCGTTCAGAATTTGTAACTGCCTATACGCCCTATCAGCCGGAAATGAGCCAGGGAACCCTCCAAGCGATTTATGAGTATCAGACCCTTGCTTCACGACTCCTTGGCATGGAGGTGGCAAACGCATCTCTTTATGATGGTGCTTCGGCTCTGGCAGAAGCGCTGCTTATGGCCGTACGCGTCAAACGCACGACAACCGTGGCGGTTTCAAGCTTGGTCCATCCCCACTACCGCGAGGTGGTTGAAACGTATTTCAAACCCACCGGCCATAGGATTGTGGAACTCCCCTATCTGCCAGACGGGCGCACCGATCTCTCCGCACTGGAAGGGGTGGAGGATCTTGCCGCTGTTGCGGTTCAATCGCCAAACATATTCGGATGTATCGAAGACCTGCAGCTTTGCGGCGAAACCATTCATGAGAAAGATGCACTGTTTATCACCTGCTTCACGGAACCCCTTGCCTATGGTCTCTTCAAGAATCCCGGATACTATGGTGCCGACATTGCCTGTGGCGAAGGTCAGAGCCTCGGTATCCCCCAATCTTTTGGTGGACCGGGACTGGGGATCTTTGCCGGCAAGATGAAATATGTCCGCAGCATGCCGGGTCGGCTCGTGGGGATGACCACGGACAAGGAGGGCAGGAGGGGGTTTGTACTGACACTGGCAACCCGGGAGCAGCATATCCGGAGAGAAAAGGCCACATCCAATATCTGTACCAACAGCAGTTTATGTGCTTTGGCCACGGCAATGTATCTCGCTGCTCTGGGTGGCAGCGGACTAAAGGAACTGGCCCGGCTCAACTTCGATAAGGCCGCATATTTGAAATCGATGCTGAAGGATGCCGGATGCACCATACCCTTTGAAAGCCCCGGTTTTAACGAGTTTGTCGTGGCATTTCCACCCGGTTTTGAAACGACCTACCAGCGGCTGCTGGAAAAGAAGATCATCGCAGGACTTCCCCTTGCACCCCACTATCCGGAACTTGCCGATCACTACCTTCTTTGCGTTACCGAGACCAAAACCCGGGAAGATATGGATATTTTTGTCAGGGAGGTGACATCATGAAAGAGCCCCTCGGCACTACCGGTTTGAACCTTAACGAGCCACTGCTCTGGGAAAAGGGGAAACAGGGCCGATGCGGATTTTCCATACCGCGCCGGGATGTTGACACCTTCCCCATAGACGATGCACTTGTGGCAGAGGATCATGATTTCCCTCATCTGAGCGAGGTGGATGTGGTCCGGCACTACACACGATTGAGCCAATGGAATTTCGGGGTAGACACCGGCATGTACCCCCTGGGTTCATGTACCATGAAGTATAACCCGAAGATTAACGAAGAACATGCGGGCCTTCCGGGATTCACCGGCCCCCATCCGTTGCTCCCGGATCGATTGTGCCAGGGGCCCCTCCGGTTGATGTTTGAGTTGTCCTCCTTTCTAAAAGAGATCACCGGGATGGATGCGGTGAGTCTGCAACCGGCAGCCGGCGCGCAGGCAGAGCTTTCCGGAATGCTCATGATCTGGGCATACCATCGGAGCAAGGGGAAAAGCCGTTCAAAGATCATTGTACCGGATACCGCCCACGGCACCAATCCTGCCAGTGCCGCCTTGTGCGACTACCGCCCGGTGACAGTAGCATCCAATGAACAGGGGATCCTGGCGCCGGATGCGGTCGCAGCGATTATGGATGACGATACGGCAGGTATCATGGTCACCAACCCCAATACTCTCGGCCTTTACGAGGAGAACCTTAAAGAGATTGCCGGTATTGTGCACGCGAAAGGCGGGCTGGTTTATTGCGATGGGGCAAACATGAATGCAGTCATGGGCATCGTGGACATGGGCCGGATCGGGGTGGATGTGCTCCATTTGAATCTGCACAAGACGTTTTCTACTCCCCATGGTGGCGGTGGTCCCGGTGCCGGTCCGATATGTGTGAGAAAATCTTTGGAGCCGTTTCTGCCGGTCCCTCGTATTATCGAAGACAACGGCCAGTACCAACGTTCCTCGGATTTTCCCGAATCCATCGGGAAGCTCCATGCGTTCCAGGGCAATTTCGGGGTGCTGATACGTGCCTATAGCTATATCCTGAGCATGGGGCATGAGAATCTGGAGAAGGCCAGTCAGCTGGCTGTGCTCAATGCGAACTATATCAAGGAATCGCTGAAGGGCATATTTC
>JAZFSW010000609.1:0-3530 GCA_036446375.1 Desulfobacterales bacterium
TGATAACGACCGTGGCCGGTTTGACACCGGGTACGCCCCCCAGCAAAATACCCTGGCCGCCCTGGGGCATTTCAAGAAATCTGGCGCCCTGCTGTATGGACATTCTTCCTGCCACTTCACTCATGGGAATCAGGAGAGGCAGTGACCCGTTTTTCTTCTGCACGGTTTCATAGGCAATGCCAATGGCACCACTGTCTATCAATACCTTGGTAAGGGTTTCATTTGCCGCCAGATGAAGGAAGGTGAACACAATCTGACCCCTGCGGATCTGTTTGTACTCCTCGGGCAACGGTTGCTTCACATGCATGACCATGTCCGCCTGTCTGAAAAGCTGGCCCGCAGTGGTGAGAACCTTTCCACCGACCTTTGCATAGGCGTCATCACCAAAGCCGCTGCCCTTGCCCGCATTTCGTTCGATAAGAACCGTATGGCCGTTTCGGATCATCTGCTCAACGCCTGCCGGGGTCATTGAAACTCTCTTTTCTTCAACCACCCGTTCTTTTAGAATGCCGACTATCACGCTCTCTTCCTCCTGTGTTACGGTATGTGGACTCAACTTTCGAGTCTCGCCACAATAGTAGCGAAATGGGTGATTTGATGGCGATGTGCACTGTCTGAGCCCTTTAGAATACCTTACATCATCGCCCTGGAGGTGTTCTGCAACAGCCACCGGTGTCTGATATCCCAAAACGATACTGAGAGCATTGGCCTGCGCTGATGTTAGATATTCTTAAGGGCGAGTTTGCACAGCGACAGCAAATTACTCATTTCGCGACGGTATGAATCCCGGAAGCTGAGACTTGGATCCATGCAGCGCCGCTCCCATCATTGGATGCCATCCATCCAAGCACATTCATTCCCCGTCGTTACGCTTCATACAGGGCCCTGTGCTCCGGGCTCATCTGCGAGAGATGCGTCTTGGCCGCTTCGGGTGAAACGGGTCTTAAGGAACCATCCGGATCCTGGATGACCACACCGCTGTTTACGATCATCTCATAGCGCTTCCGGCGCACGTCCTTTTCAGGATGGCAGACAAACTGGCAGTGGCCACAGGTAAATTCAAGAAGATCCCCGGGTATCAGAGGATGGTAAAGACCATAATCCACCTTCCTTCTCTCCATATAAGGAGTGGCTGCCGTCATTAGCGCGCCCAGGAATTCCTCGTCTTTTTCAGGGATCGCGAAGCGGGCGGGCGACCAGGTGGACCATTGACCGGAGGGGTGCAATCCGGTAAAGCCGCCGCACACATAGTCGCAGCGATTGTATGACCGGCGTTCGGCATAGCTGAAATCCACATCACCCAGCGTAACAGTGGTTTTCTGCTCTGTGGACATCAGACCCGAGGCGCATGTTGCCATACAGAGGCGGCAGCTGTCACAGTAATTATCCTCGGCAGGTAAAGGATCGGTAGGGACCAGCTCTGCTTCAGTGGCCACCGATGCAAGAAGGATGGCGGCCCCGTGTTCTCCCATAATGATATTTCCGGATAGTCCAAAATGGCCGATACCCGACCTTACCGCCAGGTATCGGTGGGAAACAGGGGGTTTTTCATCGAAAGGTCCTCCGGGTGTGTCCTTGCGGTACACGGCATTGGCCGCAAGCGGAACGCTATTGTGGCCCTTCATCTTCAGAAACTCAGACAATTCAAAGGCAAGCCCGCTGGCCATGTTATTTACCCGGCGATTGTCGCGGTTGGCCGAAGCCATATCCTCTTTCCTCAGGAATCGCTCGATCGCCTCTTGATCCAGCGGCATGGCAAAAACAATCGCCGATCGGGCCCCGGGAAGAACATAGGTCAGGTCCGTGGAAGGGGGGCCTCCCCTGAGGGTATCTGTAGTTGCAATGCCAACGGCAATCGCCCCCGAACCCATGGCCATCTTTCCTACAAGCTGTGTCAGTTGCTGATCTTCCATTTTAATTCCTCCCTGCATTTCTGATGGGTCCTGTCAGACAGCATCCGTTTCACCGCGTCTTTCCCACGTTTTGAAAAGGTCTGGACAGGACAGGGTTACGATGCAATACGGTAACTTCTCAATAAGCATGGGCACACCACCTGGATTCCTGCCTACGCAGGAATGACAGAAGAGAGATAATATTCCAATATCACACGTCATTCCCGCGAAGGCGGGAATCCAGAAAAGTCTGATATCGTGAAAATCATGCCATGGCATCTTTCCTGGGGTAGACGCTCTGGTTGTTGATGGTTTCAAACAGGAGTTTTTCGACCAACTCGTGCCTCAACGCAGGTCTGGAAAACCACAGGTTATCCAACTCATCCGGATCGTCCTGTAGATCGAACAGGTCTCCATATCCGGGCAGACCATTGTAGACGGTAAGACTGTATCTATCGGTAATCAGGTACTTGAGCCGTAAATCCGAACCGCCTGCTCCCAGTGCAGCCATAGGCATGGCCCTGTTGAGTCCGCTATCGGCTTCATCGATTTCGATAAAGCAGCAGTCTCTTAACCTTGCATTCGGATCGGTCAACATCGGCGTTATGTCCACGCCCTGCATATCCGGCGGCTGCATTTCCTTTTCGATACCGCACAGATTCAAAAGGGTCGGGGCCAGGTCCACGGCACTTACCAGCGAATCAGAAACGCTTCCCGGTGTGCCGACCCCGGGCACTTTAAAGATGAGAGGAACATTCAGGATTCCCTTGAAGGGAAGCCATCCCTTAAGAATCATACCGTGTTCACCCATCATGTCGCCATGATCGCTCGTGTAGACGATCAGGGTATCGTCTTGCAGTCCGAGCGCTTCCAGCGTTCCCAGTATCTGTCCCACACTGTCATCGATCATGGAAACCATCCCATAGGTGTGTGAAATGAAGTTTCGCGCTTCTTCCTCATCGGTCGAGTGAAACATCATATTACCCAACCCCGGTTGATCGAAACGGGGACCCAGGAATGGATGTGTCCGGAGGTTTTCCAGATCATTGAAACTGGCAGGCAGCTTCATGTCTTCGGGTTTATACATATCGGCATACTTACCCGGTGGTGTGCAGGGATGATGCGGATCCGGATAGGACACCTTCAACAGAAACGGCTGCTTCCCGTAATCGCCTCTGGCATGATTTTCCAGGAAATCGATGGATCGTTCCGTCACATAAGATGTCGGATACAGTTCTTCGGGGATCGGACTCTTACGATACATGCTGTCAAGTATCTTTCCCCGCAGTTCCTTGAGGACCGGCAAAGATTCCGGCGATCGTTCGGCCAGCCAGTCTTCGTAGTGTCCGGAGCAGCAATCGCCGTGACCCACAATCAGATCGACATCATCGAAACCGTAGAACGGCGTGGGAAAGTCGGCCACCATCCGGGCATGTGTTTTGTCATTCATCCACCCCCCCAGGGCCTCGGCCGATCGATTTGATTTACTGACTCTACCGGCCCAGAACTGGAGGTGCATCTTGCCGATGGCTTTCGTTACATAGCCCTGCTGTCTCAATGTTTCGGGAAAGGTCTGCAGATCCTCCGGCAGGTTGACCCCGAAAGATCTGGAACATGTGTTCGGGTACTGGCCGGTCA
>JAZFSW010000610.1:0-3070 GCA_036446375.1 Desulfobacterales bacterium
GCGGTGGCGCGGTCCGGTTTTTCCACAAATCGTTTGATCGATCTCGCCCCATCGGATATTTCAGCCACCCCCTCAATATATCCATAGCCGGTCTCAGGATAAAGAGGGCGTATGCCGAAAGTGACGATATGCCCCATTTCAGCAAGACTCACTGCCCGTTGAATGTGGTTGTGAAACGTCTCGAGCTTACGGATCACATGATCGGCCGGAAGAATGCAGAGCACAGCCTCTGCTTCCAGTCGAAGAATACGTAGCACCGCCAGGAGAATTGCCGGTGCCGTATTCCGGCCACAGGGCTCACCGAGAATCTTTCCCGCCGGGGATACATTGATTTCGGCCAGCTGGCGCGCCGTTTCATGGACATGCGCCTCGCCGCAGACAATACGAACGTTTTCCCTGTCCAGCAAAGGAATCAATCGCTCTATCGTATTCTGAACCAGGGAGTCCTTACCGGTAAAAGAAACGAGCTGTTTGGGGGTGCGGGTGCGGGATACCGGCCAGAGACGGGTTCCTGTACCACCGGCCAGCAGAACGGGATACACCTTCTGTTTCCAATCAGGCATGTCGAAAATTCCTCTTCCGGTTGTTGCCGTTGTATCCGTTGGCCCTCTGGGTCGGGGTAGCTTCACTGCAGATGGTCTCTACCGCCGGGTAGCCGAGAAACCGATTCACCTCCTGCTTCAATTCCGGGCACGCTCTCAGTTGCATCCTGTCGGAGAGCTCGATGACGGTTTCCGTCTTGTTAAGACTGCGCAAATGGATAAACGCCCTGCAGGATCCCGGATATTGCTCGATGATGTCCCGTAATTCGACAAGGTTCGCCTTTTCGGTTCTGTCGCCATCAATATTCAAACGGATGCTGGCTGTCCAGGTCTCTTCTGCTTTTTCGATGGGGATAATTGCGTCAGCCAGGATTTTTACCGCGTTTTCGTCCCGTTGAATCTGCCCCTGCACAAGAACGGGGCTGTCTTCAATCAGCAGGTGATAGGTCTCGGTGTATACCGATGAGAAAACGGTGGCCTCAACCGTACCGTGAAGATCTTCAATGACCACAAAGGCCATCAGGTCACCCCTTTTTGTCTTTATCGTCTTGGTGGTCCGCACCATACCACCGATCCGGACCAGGCTGCCGTCTGCGGCCTCCTTCAAAGACAGGGTATTTTCCGAGGTAAACGTGTCCAGTATGTCCTCGTAGCGACTTAGCGGATGACCGGATATGTAGAATCCCAGAGATTCCTTTTCGAAGGTAAGGCGTTGTGTTTCCTCCCATTCTTCGATCTCCGGCAGGCTGGGGGCATTGATATGGCTGTTGTCACTGTCCTTCATATCAAAAAGCCCCATCTGGGGATCAAGTTTTTCCTTCTGCACCCGCATGCCGTAATCCAGCGCCTCTTCAAGCCCTGCAAGCATCTGGGATCGATGTGCCCCTGTGGAGTCAAAAGCGCCACATTTTATCAGGTGCTCGACCACCCGTTTATTGACTTTTCGCAGGTCGACCCGTTCGCAGAACTCAAACAGAGACGAAAAACCACCATCGCCTCTCGCCTCGATAATCGCCTCAATGCCGCCTTCCCCCACGTTTTTCACAGCAACCAGGCCAAACCGAATACTGGAGCCGGAAACGATGAATGCCTTGTCGCTTTCTCCAATGTCCGGCGGGAGAATCGGTATATTGTGGCTTCGGCATTCGGAAATGTATTTTACCACCCCATCGGTGGAATGCATTTCACTGGTGAGCAGGGCCGCCATGAATTCGACGGGGAAATGGGTTTTCAGGTAGGCCGTCTGGTAGGCGATAAGGGCATATGCTGCCGTATGGGACTTATTAAACCCGTATCCGCTGAATTTATCCACAAGATCAAAGAGCATCGTGGCTTTATCGGACGCGATGCCGTTATCTTTCATCCCGTCTATGAACCGCTGTCGGTGCCGGGCCATAATCTCCGGGACTTTCTTCCCCATGGCTTTTCTCAAATCATCGGCATCGGCCATGCTATAATTGGCCAGTGTGCCGGCGATCTTCATCACCTGCTCCTGGTAAAGGATAACACCATAGGTTTCGTTGAGAATCGGTTCCAGTTCCGGGAGGAGGTATTCAACCGCCCTCCGGCCATGTTTCCGCTCCACAAAATCATCCACCATGCCGCTTTCAAGAGGCCCGGGCCGATAGAGGGCAACCAACGCGCTAAGCTCTTCGAAGTATTCCGGTTTGAGCCGGACGAGCAGATCTTTCATACCGGAACTCTCAAGCTGAAACACACCGGTGGTTTCCCCGGATGCCAGCAGTCGATACGTGTCTGCATCGTCCAGGGGGAGATTTGAGATATCCGGTGGTGTGTTTCCCTGCTTGCGGATCAGGGACAGGGCGTCTGCGATAACGGTGAGATTCCGCAGGCCGAGAAAGTCGAATTTCACCAGCCCGATCTTTTCCACACAGTTCATATCAAGCTGGGTCACCGTCTCGCCCTTCTTCCCTCTGTAAAGCGGCAGGTACTCCACGAGGGGTTTATCGGAAATAACAACGCCAGCCGCGTGGGTCGATGCATGACGAGGGAGGCCCTCGAGAACCCGACAGATATTGATAAGCTCTGCGATTTCAGGCTTCTGTTTGGTCAACGCAGTGATCCTTGGCTCCAGATCCAGGGCAGCTTCAAGGCTGATATTCAAGACATCGGGCACCATCTTGGCAATGCTGTCTACTTCACGAAGGGGGATATCCAGAGCCCGTCCCACATCCCGGATCACTGCCCGGGTCTTTAGTTTTCCGAACGTGATAATCTGGGCGACCCTGCCCCCATCCCCATACTTGTCCGCTACATATCTGAACACTTTCTCTCTGCCGTTGATACAAAAATCCACATCGATATCCGGCATGCTTTTCCGGGAAGGATTGAGAAATCGCTCGAAGATCAGTCCGTTTTCCAGCGGGTCCAGATCGGTAATACCCAGGGAATAGGAAACGAGACTTCCTGTGGCAGACCCTCTGCCGGGACCGACGGGGACACCGTTGTCTTTAGCATAGCGTATGAAATCGGCAACGATTAAGAAATATCCGGAAAACCCCATTTCT
>JAZFSW010000611.1:0-7722 GCA_036446375.1 Desulfobacterales bacterium
GTGAAGGCCGGATCGGTGCGCACCCCAAAACGCAAGAATCGTTATCACACACCCTATAGATGGTCAATATCTTTCAGAAAAGGGGGAGGTTACGGCGCCTTCATCGATCAAAGATTGGAGATGTCTCGTGATGGAACAGCAAGAGGAATAGGCTCCAATGAATCTCGCCGCCAACTGAATCCATGGTCTCTGTATATATGCGTATTCTTTTCTGAAATCACCAATAAAGGTTCTTCTGATCAAGGCGGACCAGATTCTATTTCTGGGCATTCAATCCCGATCTTCTCCTTCAATGGCACACCCCAAATTGAGCCAGACCACAAGCCATCCCCAATTCCTTGACAAATCTCCTGAAATATTCAATATATCAACCATCTAGCCACAATTCGATGGGAAAGTCATTACCAGCGACAAGGTACTTCTCGATTCTTCCCACATTAGCAGGAAGCAGCGAAAGAAGGGGTATGGCATGGGTGGATTTCTTAAAGTTTGTGGCGGCTTGATTGCGATTCTGGTGGCTGTGGGCGCCGGCATCTACTTCACCGGGAACACTTTCAATGTGTTGCTGGCAACGCTGAAGCCCCACCATGGGTTCGACCTGTCAAGAAAAGGTCCCGCTCCGGATTATGCAGATTCCGCTAACTGGGCAGCCCTGCCGGAAAAGGGGGATCCTGCCGATCTAGTGCCGGAAGGGGTAACACCGAGAAAGGGCGAAGCTCCCGTTGACGTTTTCTTCATTCATCCTACCGGGTATCTGAGAGGTGCAGACTGGAACTGGGCCATGGATCCGGACACTGCCACAGACGAAAACACCCAATGGATGATGGCCAATCAGGCCAGCGCGTTTAACTCCTGCTGCAATGTCTATGCGCCTCGCTACCGGCAAGCGTCCATCTTCGCCTATCTCGTAGGATATGACACTAAGATGGCTCAAAAGGCTCTCGGCTTTGCCTACCAGGATGTGGAGCGCGCTTTTGACCATTTCCTTGCATCCCGCGAGCCGGGCCGTCCGTTCATTATTGCCGGACATAGTCAGGGAACCCATCATGCCACCACTCTCCTGAAGAAGCGCATTGCTGGGACGCCGCTTAGAGATCAGATGGTTGCTGCCTATACCATTGGCGGCTGGATCAAACATAGGGACATCGTCGAGATGAAGGACATCGAGGCATGTGATGGGCCGCTGGACCTTCATTGCGTCAATCACTGGGTTACCTGGGGTGAAGGTGGTGATCCCGGTGAATTTGAGCTGATTCAAGGCGGGGCCACGATATGCACCAACCCGTTGACCTGGAAGCTGGATGGCGGGCGTGCGGAAGCTGCCCTGTCGAAAGGTGCTGTCGCTTCAATCGGAACCTACAATCCAGGCATCTTTGGCAAGGACGAGGCTTCCGGCCAGTCTTTCGGCCCCCTCGGAAAACCTCTGGTTGGCTATACCTGGGCCGAATGCCGGGACGGTAACCTGTTTGTAGAGAACCAAACTGAGGGACAACTGGGCCAGTCCATTCTTATGCCAGGTACGAACAACTATCACGGCATCGACTATCAGCTTTTTCACATGGACATACGTGAAAATGCTACCGAACGCGCTGCAGCGTGGCTGGCAGCGATGCAAACCGGACATCCACAATAATCATAAATCCATTCCACACCCAGCGGCTCTTTGGTCCTGTTCTCATTGCGTCCATTACTCATACCCGGGAGGGCTTAACAATGAAAACACATGATTGCGGCTCCGTTTACCCGATGAAGGTGTTCCTGTTGACAATATCATGGCTGTTGCTGGTCCTCCATGTCCTGGCTTTTGCCGGGGAGAGCCAACCTATAGGTCAGAAGCAATGGATGGGACCAGACGGACAGCTGCTCCCTTTTTCAACCGCTGATGAGGTGTGCGAGTTCCTTAGAACAGCAGAGATCCAAGGTATGCAGAGAATCCCAACGGGATTAACGAAGCCGAAGAAACTGCTTCTGGAAAAGGACGGCACAAAAGCGAATGCCATCTTCCACTCTTTTCGCCGTGAGAAGCGTCAGATGAAGCTGGGCAGAGAGTTGGTGAGCCATTACCGAGACAGTTACCTCAACCAGGTAGCGGCCTATGAAATGAGTCGCTTGTTGGGGATGACGAATGTCCCTCCGACCGTGCTTCGTGAGATAAGCGGAAGAAAGGGATCTGTGCAGCTGTGGATAGAAAACGGGAGGACAGAAAAGAAACGGCGCGAGGAGAAGATCGAACTGGAAAATCTGTCTGCCATAAATCTTTGTACCTATGACATGTGGGTCTTTGACTATCTCATCAACAACATCGACCGCCATCTCGACAATATCTTGTACGACCCCGATTGGCAGCTCTGGTTGATTGACCATACCAGGGCTTTTGGGCGCGACCCCGGCCTGTTGGTTAAAGGTAAATTACGAAGATGCTCCAGATCGATGTGGACAAAGCTTCAATCTCTGGACGATCAGGTCATCAGCCAAACACTGGAACCATATATGGGCAGGAAGGAAATCAACGCGCTCCTCAGCCGACGCAAGGAAATCGTAAGTCGGCTCAAAGAGAAGATAAGGAAAGAGGGGGAGACAAAGGTCCTTTTCGATTACGAAAATCCGTGATACTCACCTTCCTGGGATGGCGGTATTGGGCAACTCAGCACTTTAGATCCATAGCATCTGCAAATCCAGTTTGGATGATTGAATGCCAAGGTCAAAAACGAAAACACTGACAGAACGCTTCCTCTCATTGTTCACAGAGGTCCATCCGGGTGAAGGGTATTCAACCCTTATTCTGTGTCTAAGCATCTTTGTGCTCCTTACCGCCTATTATATTATCAAACCGGTGCGCGAGGCACTGATTCTGGCTGGTGTTGGAAGTGCTGAAATCAAAAGCTACGCCGCTGCGGGACAAGCGCTTCTTCTATTGGTTGCTGTCCCCCTGTACGGCAAGCTATCCAGTATGTATCCCCGCAGACGGCTGATTAACATCGTCAGCATGTTTTTTGCCGGATGCCTGGGACTGTTCTACGTTCTGGCCCTGTTGAAGGTGCCGATCGGTGTTGTGTTCTATCTCTGGGTCGGCGTATTCAACTTGATGATTCCTGCCCAGTTCTGGGCATTTGCCAACGATTCCTATTCTCCGAGGGAAGGGAAACGCCTGTTTGTCATCATCGCCTTTGGTGCCTCTGCCGGGGCGGTATTCGGTAGTTTTATTACCGGTCGATTGATCCAGCCCCTCGGTGTCAATCAACTGATGATTCTATCCGGAACGCTATTGCTCTTCAGCCTGGTGCTGCTCAATCTGGTTGATACGCGGGAAAAAGAACAGAGCGATGGGACATCGGAAAGGATCAAAGAGATTGAGGAGCCCCTGGAAAAGGGCAATGCCTTTATGATCGTCTTTCAGCACAGGTACCTGCTGCTGATTGCACTGCTGATGCTTTTCCTCAATTGGGCAAATACCACCGGCGAATACATCCTAAGCCGAACGATAAAGGCCGCGGCTGTAACGGCCATCGCCGCCGGCTCAACCGGTGGGATGTCCGAAGGACAGTTTATCGGAAAGTTTTACGCGGACTTTTTCAGTGTTGTAAATGTTGCCGCCCTTCTCTTCCAGCTCTTTTTCGTTTCCCGTATTTTGAAACATATAGGCGTGCGGATTGCGCTTCTCATCCTGCCGCTTATCGCTCTGGGAGGATACGCCATTATCGCTTTCTTCCCCATACTATCGATTGTTCGATGGGCAAAGACAGCCGAAAACGCAACGGATTACTCTCTCCAGAACACGGTAAGACAGGTCCTGTTTCTCCCCACCGCTCGCGCGCAAAAATACAAGGCGAAGCAAGCAATCGACACGTTCTTTGTGCGAACCGGAGACGTGCTTTCCGCCTTGCTGGTATATGCGGGAACGACATGGCTGGCTTTCCAGACCAAACACTTCGCATTTTTTAATATGGGCTTGGTTGTCGTGTGGTTTGGGTTGGCCTTTTATGTCGGAAAAGAGTATATGCGAATGACACAGAAGAACCGGCGAGCGTGAAACGGCCAACCACACTTCAAACCAGGAGGCGTTTAGTTGAAATCTCACAACCTTTTCTCAAAGCTGGCCTATGCGTCAGGGACAGTCTCGTTTGCGGTCAAAGACATCGCCTTCGGATCCTTTGTTCTGTTTTACTATGTATCTGTGATGGGTCTTCAGGGAAAACTGGCCGGCACTGTTTTGCTGATCGCCATGGTGTGGGACGCCATCACGGATCCCGTTGTCGGTTCCATATCCGACAATTTCAGGTCCAGATGGGGGCGCAGACATCCATTCATGGCTGTCAGCGGCATTCCCCTTGCAATCTGCCTTTTCGCCCTTTTCAATGTGCCCGAAGAGCTGGGCCAATGGGCCCTCTTTAGCTGGATGCTGGTGGTATGCCTTTTCTTGAGAACGTTCCTGACATTATTCACGGTGCCCTATCTTGCCCTGGGTGCGGAATTGTCAGATGACTATCATGAAAGATCATCCATTGCGGGCGTGCGCACGCTGGTCGGATGGATTGCTGCCATCGGCCTCCTCGCACTGGCCTGGGGCGTTATCTTCAAGACCGACGGCGTCACCGATGGCCGGCTGATCCCGGGGAATTATTTTGACTATGGTATGATTTCCTTTCTGATCATTGCCGTCTTCACCAGTGTATCTGTTCTCACCACTGCCAGGCATATACCGGACCTTCCCCTGGGATCGCAAACGCCTGCGAAATTCAATGTCGTCAAGATATTCAAGGATATAGGGCACGCCTTGCAGAATGAGAACTTCCGGTACCTCTTTCTGGTAATGCTGACGCTGGGTGCGGGCGTGGGTGTTGGCGGCGCTCTGGGTACCCACATGGCTACCTACTTCTGGGAATTGACAACGGAACAGTTGCTGTTCCAGACGCTTTTCACATTCATCCCTATCGCATTCATGCTGGGAGTTATGAATTGGCTCAACAAATGGATAGAAAAGCACCTCATACTGCAGATCTGTACCTTTGTATTTGCCGCCAACACCATCTGGTTGGTCAGTCTGAGATTACTGGGGGTTCTTCCCGAAAACGGCCATCCGATCATTTTCAGACTTATTCTCCTGAGTATATTTATCGGTTCAGCCACCACCATCTGGTTCCAGACCATCACGTCATCAGTCATCGCAGATATCGGTGACGAACAGGAACTGTTGACTCATGAACGTCAGGAGGGCATGTTTTTTGCTGCCCAGGGCTTCTCAATCAAATTCGTTACCGGCATCGGCAACTTTGTCGGTGGCTTTGTATTGGATTTTGTGGGTATGCCCGTCAATGCGGCACCCGGCACGGTGCCTGCTGAAGTGCTCGTCAAACTGGGGATTGTAATGGGACCTGTGCTAACTGCCTTTATGGTGGTTCCCTACCTATTTTCTCGTAAGATAAAAATGACCAGAGAGCGATACGCGGAGGTGAGTGCTGCACTTTCTGAACGGCATGCAGCCGGCAGTGAGACTGCTCTCCCGAGACAATCATAATATGATGGAAGGCGGGTTGTCGAAACCCAAACGGCGTGAAATGAGATGAAAAAACTTCTGCTCACGGCCTTCGAGCCTTTTGCCGGTGAAGTCATCAATCCTTCCCTCGAAGTGGCGAGAGACATTGAAAGCGTGCACTTTGAAAACGCACGCGTCGAAGTGCTTGCGTTGCCCGTCGCACGCTTTGAAACTACAGCAATCGCGATTGATCGCATGCGTCTTACAGAACCAGATGTGGTTCTCATGCTGGGCGAAGCCGGATCCCGCAGTCAGGTCACCCCCGAGCGTGTGGCGATCAATATCGATGATTTTCCCATTCCTGACAACGGGGGTAATCAGCCGAAAGACGAACCGATTATCGAAGATGGGCCTGTGGGCTATTTTTCCACATTGCCGATTCATACTATTGTTACCCAATTGAACCAAGCGCACATCCCGGCAGAGATTTCCAACTCTGCAGGATCGTATCTCTGCAACAGACTCTTTTACAGTGTGGTGCACTGTATCACTGTGGAGAAACTGCCCATCCGCGCGGGCTTCATGCATCTGCCCTACCTCCACGAACAGACCATCGGCAAGGGTCTCGGTTTGTCCGGTATGTCGCGCGAGACGTTGACGGAAGCCGTTCGCATTGCCATCGAAGTGTCGATTCCAAAGTGAGATCCTGTGGGGCCTCTGAATGAACTCCGAAGAGGGCGGGTTGGCAGAGAGTTTGAACTGAATAGCGAGCGCATTCCCTTTCCCGCTTGTGGCGGGATGGGGTGTTCCCGCAGATGCTCTGCGGTTTTCCGAGCGAATATAGACTGGTATGAGCATCCTATTTATCACCTGTTTACAGGTAATAAATAGGATTGTTATCCCTACAGTCGGGATTCCCCACGCGCTTGCGGTGGGGAGTTTCAATCTAAAGAAGTTGTTGATCCGAGTGGCTGAGTTGCTCTACGTCATCGCCTGCGGAAAGCAGTGTTTCGGCGTCTCTTCGACGCCGATAGCTGATGCCAGCAAATGATCCCCCCAGCCCGAGAATCAAACCGCCACCTGCGACAGCCGCCCAAAATGCCGGATGGACCACCACCGCACACCAGAGACCTGCGGCGCCAATCACCGCCCCTATGGGGGTGAGGATAAAGGCAGCCACGGATGACGCTCGTCCCGGCTCTCTGACACCAAACAGCTGGAAGCTCAGTGCCATCCTGCGCCGTGCACTATATTCAGCTTCGCTCATCAGGCCATCGTCTACGAGGGCTCTAAGTTGTATCAATTCATCACGGAGGAGTTCCGCCTTCTGGGGGTTGAACGGGTGTCGGCACGAAATGCATTTCTCGACACCCGCAATCGGACATTGCCGGGACAACACGAGGAAAGGCGGCCAAGGTTCCACATCCACATTCACCTGAAACGACACATCGCCCCAGCCGCGAGGGCAGTGCAATGGTGTTGCCGCAGCTGCATTCTTCAAATCAGCGATAATTCCTTTTGGCCAGTTCATCGCATTCTCCAGAAGCCGGTATAGAAGGGTGTCATCCGGTGCAATTCGATCAAGAATCTGTCCAGATCTACTGCCCCAGTCTGTTATCCGTATGGCACGCATCTCACCGCGACGCGGTCGACCGGCAACTGCAGATTCTCACAGCGAATCTGAGTATGGCAAATACACTGTTGACCTCAACGTTGCATTGAATCGCCTAGAAACTGTGTGAAATGCTCCGCATTTCAATAGAATACGGTACAGTTGTGATGTTCCACAGGAATTCACTCCTAGTGATTTCCAGATCAAGCGTCGTTTCTGCTGCAGACCCATTGTATTCGCGACCTTTCTGGAGGTCAAGGTGAATTCCAATGCATGAATTCCAATGCAACATCAGGGTTGAGTGTCAATCATCCCCTGATTCACTGATTCACCTTTAGTTCTGACTAAAATCCTCGCATTGACGTGTCTCAATAATTGGTTTACAAGTTAATCCAAAGGGAAAATGGTATGGTGACAGGGGCATATACCCACCGGATTCGTCCGCCGGTTTCTTTATTGTGTGAACGCTTGAATGAGATAGATGACGATCTTAGCACACGGCCTTGTTGCAGCGTAGGGCAGGAATATTTACGGAGCCACATATGGAACTGACCATCACGAGAATAAATGCGCTCTTTGAAACGTTGCCGGACAAGCTTCGATTGAAGAAGGCGTGGATTGTCTCGTTGTTTATCCT
>JAZFSW010000612.1:0-8029 GCA_036446375.1 Desulfobacterales bacterium
AACCCCTCACTTTGCCACCAGCGTTTCCTGTGCCTCTTCACGCCCACTTCGTGTGAGAAATAAATCCTCGATGATCCGAGCGATCTTTTCGGGATCCATCGGGGCGTCTTTCTGTTGGTCCTCAATGTTGGCAATAAGGTCCGCATCATACAGAACCTTGAAATTGATGCTTTCCTCGGGTCCTGGATGATGATGATGTCCAATGATATCCACCACTTCATCGATAAGCTCTTCCTTGGCGTTGAGTTTGGTCATGATCGATGCCGCAACAGCCGGTCCCTCTTTCTCCTGGTATTCCGGCGCCGAACTCCCGTATTTCTTTTCTGCCTCCGGAATGCCGATATCGTGCAGGAAAGCAGCCGATAGGATCACCGCAAGGTTTCCCTTTTCATTTTTCCCGATCCGTTCCGCATGGCGAGCCACCCGGGTTGCATGACCGATCCGCTTGAAATCGGTTCTGAAATATCGCTTCATCTCGAGCGCCACCCTGTCCTTTAAGAGATCTTCCCTCTTCGCAAGTAGCTCGGGGGGTAGCGTTCCAATACACTGGTCGGCAAATTCGCAATAGGATGCGCAGCCAAAATCCATTTTCGGATTGATGAATCGATGGCCACAGTTCGCGCATTTGCGGGCCGTATCATCTTTGAAAAACTCTACGTCATGGTCACATTTCGGGCACTTTATCTCAAAAATGGCCCCTTCTTTCCAGTATCTGCTGTCCTGTCCCGGGCATTTCATGGTGCACCTCCCTGTGGAGAACATCGTTTTGGCGAATCGTTTTCATCTTACCGAAAGTAAAACATAATACCGTTTATCTGTTTTTCATCGGCTGATGTGTAATTATCTACATCGATCCGGATCCGATTGCCTTGACTTATGTCAAGAAGGGGTGGTATTTTCAGCGAAATAGAGACTCGCCGGTATCTGAAACAAGACCGGAATGATCTCACCCATTGATAGCCAAAAATCAACGAGATCTGCACGTGTGACCCTATGAGGAACCTCTTAGAAATAATATCCCAATCCCCCCTGTTCAGCGGACTCCCTGAGGACCAAATGCAGGATATCCGGAAAATAGGGGTTGAAAGGAAGGTCAATAAGGGAGAAACGATCTTCTTTGAAGGCGACGACTGCAACGGGTTCTATGTGGTTGTTTCGGGGACGATAAAGATCTCTAAGCTTTCCCTGGAGGGAAAAGAGCAGATTCTTCATTTTTTTGGTCCCGGCGAACCTATCGGTGAAGTACCGGTATTTTCCGGCCAGCCTTTTCCGGCAAATGCCGAAGCCGTAGCCAAAAGCCATCTCATGTTTTTTCCAAGGCAGGCTTTTGTCGATCTGATAACCGACAATCCCTCCCTGTCCTTGAATATGCTGGCCATTTTGTCAAAGCGGCTTCGCCAGTTTACCGTTCAGATCGAAAACCTTTCTCTCAAAGAAGTCCCGGCCCGTTTGGCCTCGTATCTCACGTATCTCGCAGAGGAACAGGAGAAAGCCGACGCCGTTACCCTGACGATATCAAAGGGGCAGTTGGCCAGTCTTCTCGGTACCATCCCTGAAACCCTGTCTCGAATATTTGCAAAAATGACCGATCAGAATCTAATCAAAGTCAATGGTAAGACCATCACGCTGACCGATCCGATGGGACTCGAAGAACTTTCCGACAATGGTCAATTCCCATCCTGACAATTGACAGTCCGGCAAGATAGGAACCCTCATAAAAAATCCATTTTTTTTGACTTAAGTCAAGGTAGTGTTCTTTCAGTCAGGGTAACTGTTATAAAACGTACCCATCGAAAGGCCAGCCGTGGGGTCGAAAGTAGCGTTGATTCTATCGTTACAAACCACGTCCTCTGGGCGTGGTCATGTACCCTTGGCTCTGCCAGACCCGGATGGTGAGGAGAGCTCCAAGTGAGCTAAAGTTGAGGATTGCGCTTTCAGCGCAGAGCATTTGTATGATTGGTGGAGCGAAGCGACGCATTAACTTTAGGCACTTTAGCTCATTTTAGTCACTTTAGGCACTCCACAATCACCATTGGTAAAGCCCCTTTCAGGGGCAAACCAAAGCCTGGTCCTCTGGGCCAGGCTGCTTTACCCATAGCATTTCCCTTAGAAATACGGAGCCCATAGCATTCCCCCCGGGAATGCGGAGCCCCACATAATATTTCCCATTCACTCATTATAAAGGAGGACCACATGATCAGCTCAAGGCTCAAGACGTATTTTGTTTGCATGATAGTCGGCTCTCTCATCATTGGGATTATCGGGTATATTGGCACCGCCAGGGATCTCCCACCCTACCCGGGTAAAGTGATCTCACCGGAAGGAACGGTGATCACCGGCAAGGATCGGATCATGGAGGGTCAGCGGGTCTGGCAAAAGTATGGTCTGATGGATCTCGGGAGTGTCTTTGGTCATGGAACCTATAGGGGTCCGGATTTCACCGCTCAGGCGCTGCATTTTGCGGTCGAGAGTATGCGTGAGAATCTCGCTCAATCGAGATATGGGACAGCCTATAAGTCAGCCGACACCCTTACAAAAGGAGCGGTTGATGCGACGGTTATCGAAGAGATCAAGACCAATAACTACGATGCGTCAACCGACACGTTAACGTTAACGGCGCTCCAGGAAGCCGCCCTGTACCAAAATCGGGCATTTTACGAAAAACTCTTCGCCGAGGGAGACAGCCGCGGTCCGATCCGTGCCAAGATGGTTAAGCAACCGAACGAACGAAAAGATCTGGCGGACTTCTTTTACTGGACTGCATGGGTAGCCGGAACGATCCGTCCCGATGATACCCATACCTACACCAATAATTGGCCCCACGATCCGGCAGCCGGTAATTTCGTATCCGGAATGTCGATCATCTGGTCTGCTATTTCGCTGATCGCCTTCGGTGTTTGCCTCGGCCTGATGATCTTCATCTATCACAAATACGAGTTCAACAGAGGAGCGAGGCCCTATAACCCGGAAATTTCCGCTGCGCTTGCAGCAGGAACCATTTCTATCAGTCAGAAAAAGACGGCTAAATTCTTTTTGGTTGTCGCCGCCCTTTTCTTCGTGCAGGTCAACGTGGGTGGATTAATGGCGCATTATACGGTTAATCCGGATTCCTTCTATGGCCTTGGGGCGATTGCAAACCTCATTCCCTATAACCTGGTCAAGACCTGGCATTTGCAGCTGGCCATTTTCTGGATCTCCGTCTCCTGGATGGGCATGACGCTTTTTGTGGCCCCCAGAGTCGGTGGAAAGGAACCCGTCGCTCAGGGTCTCCTGGTTGATGTGCTTTTTGTAGCGGTGCTGATTGTAGCCGTCGGTAGTCTTACCGGTGAAGTTCTCGGTATAAAAGGGATGCTGGGTAAATGGTGGTTTTGGCTGGGGCATCAGGGATGGGAGTACCTCGAGCTGGGCCGATTGTGGCAGATCCTTTTGCTGACCGGATTGGTGATCTGGATAGCCCTGGTGATTCGGGCATTGAAAGACCATTTCAAGGCCGGGGAGGATAAGTGGGGATTGCCCCACTTTCTCGCCTATTCCGGTGTCGCAGTGGTCGGTTTTTACGGCTTCGGCCTGTTTTACAATCCTCAATCCCACCTGACAATAGCCGATTTCTGGCGGTGGTGGGTCGTTCACACCTGGGTTGAAGGTGCCTTCGAATTTTTTGCGGCAGCAGCCATCACCTTTGTCATGGTGAACCTGGGCCTCGTTGACCTGAAGTCCGGCCTGCGAACGGTATATTTCACCGTCGGCCTGGCGTTATCTGCAGGAATTATCGGTGTCGGGCACCATTATTACTGGAATGGAACACCCTCTTTCTATCTGGCCCTCGGCTCCACGATTTCCGCCCTTGAACCGGTGCCGATCTTGCTGCTTCTCTCGGAAGTGTGGCACGGTCAAAAAGCCCTTGTTAAGGGAGGAAGCACGTTTCCCTATCGATATCCGCTGATGTTTCTTATGGCAGCGGTGGTATGGCAATTTCTCGGTGCCGGCGTCATGGGACTAGCGATTACCACACCGGTAGTCAATTACTATGAGCATGCGACCTATCTGACCGTCAACCATGGTCATACCGCTCTGTTCGGGACCTACGGCATGCTGGCCATCGGTCTGCTGCTGTTTTCCATGCGCGGATTGGTGCGAGATGAAGGATGGAACGATGGTCTTCTCAAATACTGCTTCTGGGGCCTGAATATCGGGCTGACGATCATGTTCCTGTGCACCTTGCTGCCGATTGGGATCCTGCAGGTTCTGGCTAACATCAACCATGGATTCTGGTATGCCCGATCCGATGCGTTCTGGATGCAGAGCACGATTCAAGCCCTCGGGCAGTTCAGGATGCTGCCGGATTTCCTGATTATCATCCCCGGTGCCGGTGGTCTGCTGCTGTTTATGCTGAAGGCAATCACCAAGCTAAAACCCGTTACGGTACAGGCCGGAGAAGATTTCAGTTAATCCCTGACAAATACCCCCCCCGGCTATCACCGCCGGGGGGGGCTTATATCAGAAAGGGCTATCGATATTCTAATCGGGAGAAGGCGATGTCTTATCCCTCAATGTGTTCTTTGCGCGACTGACCAAACCGCTTCAGGAAAGCATCATCTCAAAGGAGCAAACCCGTGAACTATGAGTTCTTGAGAATTGCAGAACCGGAAGGTGTTGCCGTAATCACGCTGAACCGCCCGGACAAACGGAACGCCCTTTCCACAGCCATGCGGCAGGAGATCGTGTCTGCACTCGAAGCGATGGAAAAAGACGACAATATCAAGGCCGTTGTTTTGACGGGAGCCGGACCGGGATTTTGCGCAGGCTTCGATCTGGCCGAGTTCCAGACCGGCAACATGGACGATATATTCGCTCAGGCCAACGTCTACCACCACAAGGTCTACAATTTCGAAAAGCCGATCATCGCGGCGGTGAACGGACCGGCCCTTGCCGGGGGAATGGACCTGGCTATCATGTGCGATTTCCGCATCGCTGGGAAGGAAGCCATATTCGGCCAGCCACAGGTGAAGATGGGCGTGCCGGCAGCCTACGACCTCGTCCAAACCGTGCTGCCCGAAGGTATAGCCAGGGAAATCTGCCTGACGGGTCGCCCCATACCGTCCGATGAGGCCCTGCAGCTTGGACTGGTCAGCAGAATCGTGTCCGGGGATCGACTCGTTGAAGAGGCGACAACACTGGCACGAGAATCCGCCACCTCGGGCGCATTCACCAAAGAGATGATTGTCAAATCGCAACCCGATCTCTTTATCTAAAGAGAATGGCCCTTCCTACACATCGGCGCCGAAGCAACCATTCCTTGGTGCCGAATCTTTCATCTCATACCCGCAAGAATTCATGATTGGGCAAGAGACTGTCGTTGATAGCCTCAACGTTGCATAAAATCGCCTGGGAATGGTGTGAAATGCTTCGCATTTCAATACGATACGATACAGTTGTGATGTTCCACAGGAATTCACCCCTTATGAATTCCACATCATGCGTCGATTCTGCTGCAAACCCATTATGTTTGCGTCTTTCCTGGAGGTCAAGGTGAATTCCAATGCAACATCAGGGATATCCATCGCAGAAGGCTTGCGGAAGAAGCTAGTGTGCGAGAAATCTAGCCGATACGATACAGACATATCACCGGTTTTGACAGATCGGTTTCTCTTGCGGTATTCTCAAAATATCGGCAGTCCGAGCGATTCTGTGATATGACAGACATATCACAGGCTCTGAAACGGCCTGAAGTCTGGTATTATCATCGATTGGTATCACACATCTCTCTTACTCTGGGAGGTCAACACACATGACAGATGAAAAGAAAAGGATCATGGTGGGCTACAATGCCTACTTTACGTCTGAAAGAGTGCTAGGTGTAGCCCTGGAGCATGTCAAGGCCTTCAATGCAACACTTGTCGTTGTTTCCTCAGTTGTCGGGCATTCTCTGGATGCAGCAGGTAAACTGGCCAATGAAGACGCCGCCAAACGTCTTGAGGGTCTTGAGGCCACATTGGCGGAGGAGGGAATCTCCTATGAGATGCATCTGTTGGTGCGAGAAGAAAACCCCGGTGAAGACCTTGTTGCTTTTGCCAGGGGAAACGATATCTACGAAATGGTGGTCGGCTTTAAGAAGAGATCTGCCATTGGAGAGATCGTGTTTGGGTCAAACTATCGTTGTATCATCGCAGATGCGCCTTGCCCGGTTGTAACTGTCCAGGACTAGAGCCCCTCAATCTCTCTGTTTATACATATGGCTTCAAAGCTCCAACATACACAACACACCAGAATCCCGATGTCGGAAACCAATGCAGAGGGAAAGGCTTGGTCTGTTTCCCTTCTGATAGCGGTATTGGCCTATATAGGACTGATCGTCTCGGATCCTGCGACCAGTCCGTTCTATGCAATCGAGAGCGTGTTGGGAACCGTAGGATACGCACTGATTGTTCCGACAATGCTGTTTGTACTTGCAGTGGCAATCTCCGTATCTCTCGGCTACATTGCCATCGGCATACGATTCAATAAGGGTGAAGGCGGCCCCGGGCTGGTCTATGAAATGTTGGGTATCCGACCGGCGATGGTTGCGGCGGCCAGTCTGATGCAGGATTTTGTCCTGACAGATGCCATTACCATGGCCGCAACGGTAGCCGCACTGGTTTCCCAGGGATACGCGTTTGGCATTGAGATGGGAGCGTATTCAGCGCTTGCCGACAGATGCGCGCTTGCGCTGATTGTTGCCGCCACAGTGGCGATCGTAATGAGGATGGGGGATAGGGGCCGATACATCTTTGCGGGTATGACATTCGGCTTCATGACCCTGGTTCTGTATACTGTTTTCCTTCCGATTCTGCCAAATGCGAAAGAAATCATGCCGGTCTCCCATGGTGTGAACATCCCCGACACATCGGGGCTGGAGGGCTTTGCGGTAATTGTTGTTGTTCTATTTGGTGCCGTTCGTGGATTTGCCCTGCTCACCGGATTCGAAGCAAGTGTTGCCGGTCTTTCCCATGAGGAAGACAAGCCCAGATGGGCAAGGATTGCCATGGGTGTTGGAACAGTAATCATGGTGCTTGTGTTCACAAGCTTCGTAACCTATGATATTGCAGACACAACACGGCTTCTTGAGCTGGAACCCGGTCACAAGAACACACTATTCAACTTGTGGACCCGTTCAAAACTGCCCCAAGGCGGCGTTGCTTCACTGCTGTTGACCTTCTTCAGTATCGGGATTCTTTTGTCCGGAGCCGCCAGCGGCGCTGTGGCGGGAAGCGGCATGCTTCGCACACTTGTTAGATCAAGAGCATTGCCGTCCTATCTTTGCAGTCAGAAGGCCACCGACTATAGGTCCATATTCATCGTTCACGGTTCGGCCATTCTGGTTACACTGCTATTCGGCGTTGATGAACTAGAGATTGTGGCTTTCTATGCCATATCTGTTCTTGTCGGTTTCCTGCTGAGTCTGACCGCGGCAGTCAAGTTTGCCTACTACACCAAAACACACTATCTCTTTCTGGCAGTACCCGGCCTATTAATGGTAGCCTTTGCCTTGGTTGTGAACCTGGGTCGGTATGAGGGATGGGTGGTTATTGGTCTGGGGATCATAATGGCACATTTCCTCCACAAGAAGTGGCATAGAGGGGGGAAACTGCCGATCAATTTCAGCCACTAATCCGGATCTCGATAAAGAGACGATTCCTGAGCAAGGAGGATACAGACCTGCATTGGAGTGGGAGACTAGGGCTCTGACAGGGCTACCGACATGGAGGTGAGATGGCCAGCATCTCTCTTGGCTGCATATGACCTAAGGGATCCAGCTCTATTTATTTGATGTCAACCTGACAGAGGGTCCCTCAATCCGGTGGTCTCCGTTCGTTTCTCCCAGATTCAGGTAATCTGAATTCGTGTACTTCTACTGTGGCGCGGTGACATCTGCAGTTTCGCCAGACCTGTGATAGTCTCAATCTATCATAACTTGAAGTCACATTCGGATAACTGAGGATATCCTCTCCTAGATCTCTTACGTCTGTTTGAATTGCTATCATATGGGCAA
>JAZFSW010000613.1:0-2094 GCA_036446375.1 Desulfobacterales bacterium
AAAACATGTGACGGAAGAGGGATTTGCCAACCCGAAATTTGTTGAGGATGTGGTACGAGATATTGCCACAAAACTCAATGAAGACAGCAATATCACGTGGTTTTCAGTCAGTGCCGAGAATTTTGAATCCATCCATAATCATAACGCCTATGCCCATGCAACCAGCCAATAGTCGACGGGCCGTTCACTTCATTTTATCGTAGGAAATCACCTGCTCACGGATTTTTCCCATGATACCTGTTACGGGTTTTCCCGGGGTATTGACAAAAACAACAAATCGATACAGCCCTCCCTTATCGTCTTCAATGTAACCGGCCCGTGTATGAACGCCCCGGAGTGTTCCGGTTTTATAGAACTCTTTTCCGGTTTTCTGCAACAGGTGGGCATAGGGTACGAACCTGTCAAGAACCCTTGCCATGTCGCGGGCAGATATCCGGTTGTCTCTTGATATCCCGGAGCCTTCGACGAGACGCAGTGTGGTGATCCCGGGCAGGTTTCTTGCATAGGCAGTGGCAGCATCTGCTCCTTTTGTCAGGGTTCCCGGTGGGCCAAATACCTTTGCGCCCGTGGCGACAAGGAGCTGGTTGGCTACGAAGTTGTTTGAATATTGCAGGAGCCTGGCGATCACCTCCTTCAGGGTGTATCCAGATACATAGCTGAAGATCAGCTGATCCGCTTCTTTTTCCACCGTGCCGGTTCGAATCTCTCCCTTTATCGTTATGTCATTTTTCTCAAGGAAGTACCGGAACAGATGGCCGGCATAGAAGGTGGCCTCGTTGCCACTATTGGACAGGACGATCCGCCCCGTTCTCGTCCCGGAAGTCTTTACACGATGGAGCCCATAGGATAGAAGCGGGGTCTGGGGCTCTGCGCTGATGGTGGCGCCCCCCTCATTTCTGGTGAAAGATATCGTGTTAAAATTGACGCAAAGGGCCCCATTGGGTGCATCGTAGGGCTCTGAAGATGACGAGACGCCGGGAATCGTCAGGGGGTGGCCGAAGAAAGAATCATCGACAATGAGGTCGTTGATCACCCGGGCTTCCAGGTCGCGGGATTTGCGCAATTTACCGGCTATCTCGGCCACCACCTCGGATATGAGCAACGGGTCGCCATATCCCCTGATCTTCAGGTTTGACGAATCATCGATATAGAATTCGGTTGGGAAGCGATACTCCGGACCGAGATGATGCAGGGCAACCAGGGCCGTAAATATCTTCAGGGTAGATGCCGGTATCAGAGGGGTGTCGACATTCCTGCTAAAGAGAATCTGCCCGCGTGGGTCGACAAGAATCGCCGCGTCCCGTTCACCCACAAGGGGCCGAGATTCCTCCCCCTGAACGGCGATCAACGGGGTACCCGAAGAGACGAGAAAGAAGACCACCAGGAGAACAAGGAACCGGTGGCGACGGTGCTGGCCGGGGGCAGAATCAGTGGGAGAAGCGGACAGAATCATTGGGAGCTTCACACGCTTGAACCGCAGAATATCGAACAAGGAATGTCGAATGTCGAAGTTCAGGCACTTCATAGTTCTGCGGTTCCTTGTTTTATGTTCGATATTCGCTGTTCGGTTGTGGTTTGGATCGAGGGTATTGGTGTCAGAACTTGCTTTCAATGATTAGCGTTACCGGGCCATCGTTCACCAGAGCCAGTGCCATCATGGCCCGGAAGCGTCCGGTTTCGGTGTGAACGCCCTTCTCCCGGACTTTTTCTACAAAATACCGGTAGCGTTCATTGGCCGTTTCCGGATCGGCCGCGCGAATGTACGATGGCCGCCTTCCTTTCTTACAGTCCCCGAGTAGCGTAAATTGCGACACGACAAGGATTTCACCGCCGGTTTCCACTAACGATCGGTTCATCTTGCCGTGTTGATCTTCAAAGATTCTCAAATTGACAATCTTGTCGGCAAGATAGTCCGCATCCCTGATGAGATCGTTTTCTTCCACACCGAGAAGGACCACCAGCCCCCTGCCGATTTGGCCTACCGTCTCGTCCCCTACGGTTACAGTGCCTTCTGTTACCCGTTGTATAACCGCTCGCATAGCAATACCCAATGTGCTCCTAATCTATAGGCTCACTCGAACCCTTGACCCCCTT
>JAZFSW010000614.1:0-3148 GCA_036446375.1 Desulfobacterales bacterium
TTCTTGCCGTTGTTCGACGTTCGATGTTGGATGTTGAATGTTCGACGTTCATCTCTTAACTTTCACCCCGTGGTCCTCTGCTAATCTATTGAGAATATGAAGATGAAGAATACCGGTTCAACTCACCCGATCTTTGAGCCCTGCTGCCTTGCTACCACCATCGGCAGTCTGCCCCACGCAGATATTGCAAGGGGCATACAGTTGATGTTTGACTTTACGCCCGAAATACCCGGCTGGCCCCAGTTCCCGAAACGCACCTTTCACGAAAACATGATGGTTCAGTTTTCAGAAGGCGTACCGGGCCTGGTGGAAGAAGAGGATCGAATCTATTTTGACACCGGCACATCCGATTTCCCCGAGCAGATGACTGAATTCTATACTCACTATCTTGCCGCCACGGACGGCCAGGACGCATCGGCCGGCGAACACTTTGCCATATCGAAAGGCTACGCCGCCGGTTTGGCCGAATTTCTCGATAAGCTCAAAATGCAGCCCCAAAGCTATTCCCTGCTCAAAGGACAGGTTACCGGTCCTTTCACCCTCGGAACAAATCTGGTCGATCAGGACAATCGATGCGCTTATTATGATGAGCAATTGCGGGACGTCATTGTTAAAGCAGCAGGGATGAAAGCGATATGGCAGATCGACCGGCTGAAACCTTTTTGTGAGTCGGTCATCATTGCCATTGACGAACCGGCTCTGCTGAACTTTGGGTCACAGATCTTTCTCACGGTAAGCCGCGAGGATATTATCGGGGACATCAATGAGGTGGCTGCCGCAATCCACAGCAGGGGGGGGTTTTCAGGGGTCCATTGCGAGGCCAATACGGACTGGTCTCTGCTGATGGAGACGGATCTGGACATCCTCATCTTTGACGCCTATGACCACATGCAGGGCCTCACCCTCTATCCCAAGGAATTGCAGGCCTTCCTGGACAAGGGGGGCAGTCTTGGCTGGGGGATCGTTCCCACCCTCGATAAAGAAGCCGCCGCAACGGAAACCCTGGAAACCCTATTGCATCGGTTCGATGAAGGTATGGATCAACTGTTGTCGAAAGGATTCGACAAACAGTTGCTGCTCCGCCGGGCGCTGATTACCCCGAGTTGCGGCACCGGTGGTGTGCTGACAGAAGCCCTCGCAGAACGGGTGCTGTCCCTGCTGAGACAGATCTCCTTGACCCTTCGGGAGCGCAGTGGTTTTGCGGCCGCTGCATGAAACCAGATCCGGCGATAGAATAGGACCGCTCAAGTCGCATGAATGGATAAAGCGAACCTGATGAATAGAGAACCCATTGGAAAGGAGCGACAGTGCAGATTAACATTGAAAAGAATTATGTGGAGTTCACACCGGAAACTTCAGATGAAACCACAAAATTAGAGGCACTCTGGCGTGTGGTTGTCGACTGTGTGAGATTCAACAAGAAACTTGTACCCATCGGCGAATATTTCCCAAGAGACGAGGAGAAAAAGACCGCCAGATTTGCCATCGAAGGGGAGAAGAGCACTGCAACAGACGATTATCCGGAAGTATACGTCGAATCAGATTGCGTCTGCTATTGCCAGACCTGCAACAAATACGTAAACCTGAAAAAGGGAGACCGAATCCCCCCCTGTTGTGGAAAACTCATGGAGATCCTGGACGACTAGAAGACGAGCGCGGGCAGGCATGGACTGAAGTAAACAACCCGAAGTATCTGGAACAGGAGGTATGGCTCATGAAAAAGAAAATAATCATCGCCACGGTTGTCCTCATCCTGCTTATCATCGTTGCGATCCCCTTGGTGATGAAAGGTCCGGATACATCCCAGTATGAGTTCCTGAGGGTACCTCGCATGACATCAATGCCGGCTCAGAAGATGATTGTGGTTGAGGCCAAGGGAGATCCCAATGAGGTGGCAGGAAAGGCCTTTGGGCTGCTGTTCGAGACCTTCTACAAGGTCAAAGGGGATGTCGAAGGGATGTCGATGGCTGCCCCGAGAGGGAGATGGGCGATCCCGGTGGAGGCACCCAAATCCCAATGGATCGGGCAATATGGACTGCCCGTTCCGCAGCAACTCAACCGTTTGCCGGATATCGAAGCCGACCCCGGGTATTCAGTCAGCCTGGAAATCTGGGACTATGGGGATGTTGCTGAGATCCTTCACATCGGTGCCTATGACAAGGAAGAACCTACGATAGCAAGACTTGCCCAATTCATAGAAGACAGCGGATACGTGATCATCGGGGAACATGAAGAAGAGTACGTGAAAGGTCCGGGTATGTTCTTCAAAGGAAACCCGGAAAAATATTACACCATCATTAGAAACCGGGTGAAGAAAGCGGATATGGGGCCGGAGATGCAGCCCCCAACCGCGCAATCAGAGATGCCTACCGACCGGTGAATTTCGGTTTTCGCTTCTCATAGAAGGCGAGGCGCGATTCTTCAGCATCCTTTGGCGTCTGTGCGGTGAATCTTCCCCCTTGGGTCTCGTATTCGGTCGATGCAGAAAAATCCGTGTCCATAGCACGGCGAACAGATCGTCTGGTAATACGAACGGCAGCTGGTGGCAACTCACAAATACGTGAGGCAAGTTCACGAGCGGTTTGCATCAGGTCAGCCGATGCCACCAGCCTGTCAAGCAATCCAAGACGATATGCTTCGTCCGCGTCGACCCTGCGGCTGGTCAAAATGAGATCCATCGCACGCCCCATCCCTATGATGCGGGGAAGCAGATAGGACATTCCCCCTTCAGGGGGTAGATTTCGCTCTGAGAAAACCGTGACAAAGCCCGCATTTTCCGAGCCCACCCGGATATCACAGCAAAGGGAAAGAGAAAACCCCGCTCCAGCGGCGACACCGTTAACCGCGGCGATCATCGGTTTATCGATGCCATACAGCGCCTTTCCTTGCCGGCTTACCCAGGATTCCACTTCCAAACGGCTATTCAGGGAAGCATCCTCATCCATAACGGGTCGCGGACCCGGCGCGATATAGGCACCGGAACAAAATCCCCGGCCCGATCCTGTCCAGATGACAACCCACACATCATCGTCGTTCTGAATCTGGTCACACAATGCAAGGATGCCTTCTTTCATTTCATTGTCGATGGCGTTCAGTTTCTCCGGATTGTTGAGCGTAACGGTCGCAATATGTGCCTGCCGATCCACGT
>JAZFSW010000615.1:0-6059 GCA_036446375.1 Desulfobacterales bacterium
ACAAAAGCAAAGAGAGAAGGATCCGCAGACCAGCCCGCCAATGCCGATAACCGGTTCCAGGATAAAAGATAGTCTGTCACGCTCAAGCCTATACTTCGGCACATTATTCTTCCGTAGGCTATGGCAGGCGGGTTACGCAGATTTCCACGGATTGGATGGAGGAATGAATAGTCAAAGAATATTTGGAGCCAATACTGTATATTTGAACCGCAGAATATCGAACAAGGAATGTCGAATGTCGAAGTTTCAGTACTTCTTGATTCTGCGGTTCCTTGTTCGATATTCACTGTCCTGTTGAAAAAAACGCTTTCTCTACCCCAAGATCATTGACGTAAGAGCATGCAGTATTATTTCCTAATCTGCGTAAATCTGCGTAATCTGTGGACAATAATCTTTGGGGCCCTACTCGGGCACAAAGTCCTCTTCCCTGATTCCTTTCAGTGAAATCGCCTCGACAGGACAAGGCACCGCACAAAGACCGCACCCCATGCATTTCTCTGCATCGATCAGAGCGGTATCGTCCACGGCAATCGCATCAAAAAAACATCTGTCCAGGCATTCCTCACAACCGGTGCAGGACGCCGGATCCACTATTGCGGTGAACCGACTGGGCGCTGCATAATTGATCCCTGCTGTTCGGGTTCCCGGCCAGGCAATGCAGCAATCGTCACAGCAGTTGCATATGATATGGCCCACGCCGCGGGAATTGCTCACCATATGTACCAATCCTTCTTCTTCACATGCTTTCAGCAGGTCGATGGCTTGCGCTTTGCTAAGCTCAGGCCCTGTGCCTCGCTCCAGGGTATAATCGGCGGCTTTGTTGACCTGAATACATACCTCCAGGGATTTTTCGCAGGGCGCTCCGGCCACAAGGCGGCAGGGGCACTTGACCACGGCAAGTCTTCGGGCTTCGGCAACGATCTGTTTGACATCTTCAAAGGGCGCGACCCGGGTGTCCGGCTCCAGGGCGATATTGACCGGTATTACCCTCATGGCCGATCGCGGCAGCGCCGATTCGAGCCGTTTGTGATACGCCGGAAATTCATTGTCCTGATACTCCCGCCACAGATCGAAAAACGCTTCCTCAAGATCGGGTGCAAGCACACTGGCGTCATGAAACTGGAGCAAGGCTCTGACACGGTAATAGCGGGGCATGCCTTCGGCATCGGTCTTTGAAGACTTAAACAGCACCCCTTTCTTAAACAGGGGGTCCATCATTTTGCCAACATCATCGGCGGGAAGCCCTGTTTTCTCGGCAAGCTCCCCTGCAGATGCCGGTGGATAAGCGGCAAAGAGAACCGTGGCTTCATTTTCATTCAGCAGCATCTCAAAGATCTTCGGTAAGGTGGGCGAATCCTCGCCACCGATGGACGCTGCGAGCTGTTGATATACCGATTTTTCTGCCATGGGTTGCCTCCCTTTTCACGGGTTTAGTGGTATTGGCCCTTGGGATATGACCGGCTCGAACGGATCCAGGTGTCGGGTGTCAGGTGTCAGTAAGGGCCTCTAAAGAGCTGTCCTGAACCCTGAACCGCGAAAGCAAAAGATGAACGTCGAACATCGAACATCCAACATCGAACGTCGAATGAAAAACACAGATCCCTGAAACCTGAACACTGACACCTGACACCTATTTCTTGGATGCAGTTCCATACAAGAAACCGATCATTTGTAACCGGTAAGATATAGGGGATGCTCCTGAAAAGTCAATGATCTATCTGCAATAATCGGTCACACAAACAGGAGGTCCACCATCGGAAAATTGACTTTTGGACATCACTTGTATATGATCGGAAAAACAACGGAAGGAACGGTGGTGCAGGACCCATATAAAGAGGAGTCGGTCCAGCATTCATACCTGCAACGCTAAGCAGGGAACAATCCCTCGAAAGGAGGTGGTCGCCTATGGAAAAGCATATAGAGTGGCCGCCTGAGCAGAGATAAGGGAAACCCGGCGTATGCAATGAGACGGCATGAAGCGGTTTCCCGGGTTGGACAAGCAACATACAGAGCGAAGACCCAGGTGTAGTCAGCGTTGGTACCCGGGCTACAACAACGCAGCAATTACACAGGGGCAACCCGCCATGTCCAACCCCCCTGATTGGGTGAGATTCTCACCAGGGCTCTGATCAATTTAAACGGTCTCACCGGGGCGGGCATTTGCCAGGGAAGTGTCCGCCCCCTTTCCTGCAAGAACCCGGAAACACAACGCATGTCGTGTCGCTCGAACCCTTTCCCCCTTGAACCCTAAAGAATCACATTTGCCCAGTTGATGATAGCCCCACTCGCCCTGCCTGAACGGGCTACAGCGAATCAGGAAACGATCCCTTCAGAAAAACACTTGACGGGATGGGCTCATTGTGGCATTTTGATAATGAAATTCAATTTCATATTCAGGATTGACAATGCCTTATGCGCAGGAACGTGAAATATTTGAAGCCCATATCCGCAAGAAGAATCTGAAGCATACGGAACAGCGGACACAAATATTGGTCACCTTCCTGGAGACCGAAAGGCATCTTACTGTCGAAGAGCTGTATGTACTCGTACGAAAAAAATATCCTTCCATCGGATATGCGACCATATCCAGAACGGTGAAGTTACTTTGCGATTGCGGGCTTTGCAGTGAGCTGAAGGTCGAAGACGGCGTGACCCGGTATGAGCACCTTTACGGCCACGACCACCACGACCACCTGATCTGTGTTGATTGCGGGCGTTTTGTTGAAGTGGTGAGCCCCGAAATCGAGCGCCTGCAGGAAGAACTTGCCGCGGAAAATGATTTCACCATCGAGCGTCACCGATTGGGACTGTATGGGAAATGCAAGAAATGCAGGCCCTAACGGATACGCCTGAAACAGAACCGAGAGGAACACACTCGCTATCTAACGATACGTCATAGCGAGATTTTTTTTGATTATACGATGATAATGATATCCATAATCACATTCACTTAACGTCAATGGAGAACGAGGTGACAGCGCTTTCCTTCAGATCTGCCTCAGCTATAGCCGAGGGAACCAGGCTTTCGATGATAGACGAAATGGATACTGCAGCTACGCAGCTACACCCGATGGGTAGTGTCATAAACCGCTAAACCGGGAGGTTGAGAACTATGCACAGCCACGGCCACGATGACAAGAAAGAACTCGATTACAAAGGCAAGGAAAAGATCATCCTTGTCGGAAACCCCAATGTGGGAAAATCTGTGATCTTTGGACTGCTCACCGGAAAATATGTAACCGTGTCAAACTACCCCGGGACAACGGTGGAAATATCACGGGCATTTTCCACTTTCAGCAAGGAGAAAGCGCTAATAATCGATACGCCGGGAACAAACTCTCTCATTCCCCAGTCCGAGGACGAAAGGGCAACCCGGGACATCCTCCTGGAAGAAGAGCCCAAGGTGATCGTTCAGGTTGCCGATTCCAAGAATATACGCCGTTCCCTTTCCATCAGTTTGCAGCTCGCAGAGATGGAAACGCCTTTTGTATTGGACCTGAATATGGTCGATGAAGCGCGAGCCAGCGGTATATATGTCGATCCCAAGAAGCTGGCAGACGCACTCGGTGTTGACGTCATCCCTACCGTGGCGATCCGCAGGCAAGGTCTCGGTCAGTTGATCGACAGTATCGCAACGCCTCGACGATCATCGGTTGCCGTTTCCTATGAACCGGGAATTGAGGCGGCGATAACGGCGCTTGAGGATCTTATCCCGAAGATCCATCTCTCGCGTCGTTCCATCGCCGTTATGTTCCTGGCCGGTGAAGTGGGTATCGAGGAATGGTTATCCTCCCGCATCGATCCGGAATTGATGGCAAATGCCAATGTGGTACGCGAAGCGCTTCAATCGCAGAAAGCCAGACCGCTCAGCTATACCATCAATCAACAGCGGATGGCAAAGGTCGACGAGATCATGGAAGGGGTCGTGAGTGTCGATCAGCCCAAGGTCAGCCGAAACATATCTCGCGCCCTTGGAAAATGGGCAATGCATCCTGTCTGGGGGGTACCGATATTGCTCGTTGTGCTTTACCTTACCTACAAGTTTGTGGGTGAGTTTGGCGCAGGGACCTCAGTCGACTTCTTGGAGAGTGTGGTTTTCGGAGAATATATCAACCCGTTTTTGAGTAGAGCCGTCAACTTCCTGATTCCCTTCGAGCTGATCAGAGAGCTGCTGATCGGTGAGTATGGGATGATTACCATGGCCATCACCTACGCTGTGGCGATTGTACTTCCGATAGTGGGTTTCTTCTTTCTTGTCTTTGGCCTGATGGAAGATTCCGGATACCTGCCGCGCCTTGCCATCATGGTCAACAAGCTCTTCAAGGTAATGGGCTTAAACGGCACAGCGGTACTTCCCATGATACTGGGCCTGGGTTGCGATACGATGGCTACCCTTACCGCCAGGATACTTCCCAGCAAGAAGGAACGGATCATCGTCACACTGCTTCTTGCACTGGCCGTGCCCTGCTCGGCCCAATTGGGGGTAATCTTTGGCGGAACGGCCACGATATCGATGACGGCGACCCTGATCTGGGCAGGCGTGATTGTTTTTGTAATTTTCGTGGTGGGTGCAGGGGCCGCCCTGGTGCTGCCGGGAACCGGTTCCGATTTCATCCTGGAAACCCCGCCGATACGGCTGCCGAAGATCTCGAATATCATCGTTAAAACCTTTGCCCGGGTGGAATGGTACCTGAAAGAGGCCGTCCCCTTGTTCCTGCTGGGAACCTTCATTCTCTTCTGCCTGAATAAGCTGGGGCTTCTTGGGGTCATCGAAGATGCAGCTGCCCCGGTGGTGGTGAATCTGCTGGGTCTACCAAAGGAAGTCGCAGCCGCTTTTGTTATGGGTTTTCTAAGGCGCGACTATGCGGCGGTTCTTATCATAAAGGAAGGCAATCTTGATCCGATTCAGATGCTGGTGGCACTCATCACCATAACCCTGTTTGTGCCCTGCATTGCCAACTTTTTTATCATGATAAAAGAACGGGGGATGAAGACCGCCCTGTTGATTGTCGCTTTCATATTTGTTTTTGCTTTTCTGTTCGGCGGCCTCTGCAACTTTGTCCTGCGGTATATGGGGATAAGCCTTTGAAGTGTTCGCTCTGCGGATATAGATTTCCTCTTGCCGATGCCGAGTGCAGCGGGTGTGCGATGAACAAGGGGTGCAACGTCATACGGTGTCCTCACTGCGGATACCAGATGGTAGGAGACTCGAGTCTCTTAACCTGGATCAAAAAAATATTTAATGGAGGTAAGAATGATGGCACAGAAAAACGATACAGTCGATGAGATACTGGAATTCATATGGACCGAAAAAGAGGTAGGATCCGTTAAAAGAGAAGATCTCAATAATATCCCAACCGTGGAAGCCACACCGGAGGTCATTGAGTCGCTGTTTCAGGATGACTACATCTATGAAGTCCAGGGAGAGATCAACCTTACGGAAAAGGGCATGCCTGTTGCCAAGCGTCTGATCCGTGCACACCGATTAACCGAAAGATTGTTTATGGATGTTCTTGAAATGGGAAAAGATGCCGTAGAACTGGATGCCTGCAGTCTTGAGCATTGTCTGAGTCAGGATGCCATGGAAGCCATATGCACCCTATTGGGGCACCCCAGGGAGTGTCCCCATGGTCGTGAGATTCCCCAGGGTCCGTGCTGCGATCGGTCAGAGAAGAAAATCGAACCGGTGGTGGTCCCCTTAAACAAACTCAAAGCAGGACAGACCGGCAGGATCTCCTATGTCTCCACCAAGCACCATACCCGCCTGGATCGACTGACCAATCTCGGTGTTACACCGGGTGAGAAAGTAAAGGTCCACCAGACATTTCCGGCCTTTGTGATACAAATCAGGGAAACGGATATCGCCATCGACACCAATGTTCTGAAAGATGTTTATGTGCGATATGAAAGCTGATGGTATCGTAGAAAATCATCGGTCTTACCTCTTTATTAGTTTTCCCAAATCGGGTGTTTTGGTCTGACGAAAATATGGAGGAAGGTTGCAGATGAATAGCGCGAGATGGATTGTTTTTGCGGGGCGATCCGACAAGCCCCGGCTT
>JAZFSW010000616.1:0-3045 GCA_036446375.1 Desulfobacterales bacterium
AACATGTCCTTCAGCGGACGCGCAAAAAAGCCGCGCGCCGCTGATCTTTCAGTTGGCCTAAAATACCTCTTGACTGCTTGGCCTGAAATGGCTATACTTCGGATATACATAAGGAGGTTGTCATATGCACACAAAGATTCAGAAGTGGGGTAACAGTCAGGGGCTGCGTCTCGCCAAGACCGTTCTGGAAGACGCTCGCCTTGGAGTCGGCGATGAGGTGGAGGTTGCGGTAAGAGACGGCATCATCGTTATTGCGCCAGCCAGGAGGATCCGTGGCCGGTATCGTCTCGAGGACCTTGTGGCACAGATTCCCAAAGACTATCGCGCAAGCGAAGTCCATTGGGGAGAGCCTGTCGGCAAGGAGGAATGGTAGGTGGCGGGCTATATTCCCAGACAAGGTGACTTTATCGCGATTACTTTCGATCCCCAGTCCGGTCACGAACAGAAAGGGCGTCGGCCTGCTCTGGTTGTAAGCAAGGACCTATTCAACCGAAGCACAGGCATGGCCATGGTGTGTCCCTTAACAAACACAGGACGTGGATTTCCCTTCCACGTGCCTGTTCCGGAAAATAGCAGCTTGACAGGATTCATTATGGTGGAGCAGGTCAAGTCGATTGATTTCCGCAGTCGTCGAGGGAAGCGCATCGAACACGCCTCAGATGAACTGCTGGCAAACGTGCTATCGATACTGGATGCCTGCATCTACTAACCAACCAGTAGCGAGATGCTCTGAAGTGGGATCGCCCGCCACATATCGGGCTCTTGTCAATGACCAATGATGCTGCATAGCGAACGCAACAACCTCGTAAAGGGGGCTTACCATGGGCTATGACGAATTGTTCACGCCTGTCCGCATCGGGAAGAAAGAAATTAAGAACCGGATCGCTTTTGCACCTACCGGCATGGGGACAGCCGATAGATTCGGCGGCGTAACAGATCAGGTTCTCTGTCATTACGTGGCAAGGGCCAAAGGCGGGTCCGGCCTGGTATTTGTAGAGCATACCATGAGCAACTATAAATTCGGCCTGGAAGGATCCGGTGCGCTGGGATTCCATCGGGACCGGAATCTTGCGGGCATGTACGATCTGGCAAATGCCATTCAGGCCTTTGATGCGGTGGCTGTTGTTCAATTGAGTATCGGGCTTGGCCGGGAAATGGGTGTCGGCCCCTCCCCGATTGCCCCACGATATGATGCAGGCAGCATGCCCAAGGCACTGAAGCATTTCGAAGGGCAGAACCTTCCCGTACCCAGAGAGCTAACGGTGGAAGAAATTGAAGAACTGGAAAACCTGTATGTTGCCTCGGTCTTGCGGACGAAGGTAGCGGGATTTGATGGGATCGAAATCCATGGTGCCCACGGGTACCTGCTGGCCAGTTTTCTATCCCCCCACGCAAACCAAAGAACGGATCAATACGGTGGTTCCTTCGACAAACGTCTCACGCTGGCACTGAACCTTCTCCGAAAGAGTCGTGAAGCAGCAGGAGACGATTTCATCATCGGTTTCAGAATCAGTGGCGACGAACACATACCGGGAGGGCTGACTTTAGCCGATTGCCGGAACATCGCCCGGATTCTCGAAGATGAAGGTATCGACTATATCCATCTGTCCTGCGGCACCTTGGAGTCCAAGAAATACTTGTGTCCGGATAAGGAAGGGGTGATCTTCCCGGAAGCAGCAGCGATAAAGGAAGCCGTTCGTATTCCGGTTATCTGTCCCAATTTCCATACGCCGGAACTGGCGGCCAATGCCGTACGAGAAGGAAAAGTCGATGTTGTTTCACTGTGCAGGGGACTTCTGGCCGACCCCCAGTGGCCCATCAAGGTGAAGGAAGGCCGGATCGATGACATTCAGAAATGTCTCCTGTGTAACTCCTGTCTCAAACATCTATTTGAAGGCTTTCATACGCGTTGTGTCGTTAACCCGGATGTGGGAAGAGAGCGCTTTATGCCGGAGTATTTTCCACCGGCGAGGAAAAGGCGAGGAGCAAGGCATTGAGGCACTAAGACACAAAGGAAAGGGACAGTATAACGGTTGCGGCTAAGCTGCCCGCCATCTGATTCGCCTACAGAAGAGGCGGGCGGAGCGGCTCGTTTCGGCTGCGTTGATGGGTTGCGAAAAGCACGCAACCGAGAACCGATCAATCACGCCGTGGCGTGACGCGACCAATCAACGAATACCAACACGACGTATCAGGCGTGCTTCATGACCTGTGCCGCGGGTATTAGGAGGTTTCCACAGACGATTTTCAGCATGCCGTCGCTGCTGCTTTCACCGGCCTGTTTGACGGCAAACAGAACCTTTGACGCCATCGTATCTCCCCAGAACCAATCGGCAAAGGCGTCACTTCCCGGGAGCGATTCGCCGGGTTGAGCGGTAACGGCTTCGTAGTAGAATGATCTTAGATCATCGACGACAAGGTTAAGTGCAAAGGCCAGGGAGAGATCATCCTGCGGGCTTGCGGGAAGTTCGTCTGTGAGAAATGAACAGATGAAATTGCATATCTCGTCCAGGTCGACTCCGCCGGTTCCAACGGTTGTGCGTCCACGATTTTTCAAGGATTGATCGTACCAGGGCCTTAGAGCGGCAAACTCCTCTGCAAAGGCCTTGCCCAACAGCTCGGTATCTGTGAGATCCGCATCTTTCTGAGGGAAGCTCACCGGGCAGGCCCAAACGGTTTCCTCATCGCCGATGGCAGCGGCATCTTCGGGGAAATCTTCGAGAACCGGCCCTTCGGGGGCTTCCAGGAGTTTCAGGGCGGAAAGGAGTACCCGGGTCTGGAACTCAGGATTCTCGGGTATGCCCAGGGGACGTCCGAGTTCAAAAGATACCCAGAGTGCCCGGGGTGGTTTAATGGCCTCGGAGTGCTCCCGGATGAGACTGATCTGTGTGGTGGGGAGTCCTTCGTCTTCAAAGAAATGTGCCAGCCCGCCTACAGCGCGCGTGCAAAACGGTCAGACCGGTACCAGGAGAACGGCGTTGACCCCGTCCTTTTTCATCAGGCCGGCCAGATTGCGGGCGGTGGATTCCATCTGAAGCGGATCGG
>JAZFSW010000617.1:0-9589 GCA_036446375.1 Desulfobacterales bacterium
TCGGCGGACATCATCCCCGGGGTATCGGGTGGTACGATTGCCCTAATAACAGGAATCTATGCCGATCTTCTCAAAGCGATACGATCGGTCCAAATAGCAACCCTGAAGAAACTGGTTCAATTCGATTTAAAAGGTGCTCTGTCTGATATTCATATTCGTTTTCTGATCTGTCTGTTCCTGGGAATAGGCACCGCTATTCTAAGCCTGGCCCGGACGATGAACCATCTGATTCATCACCAACCCGTTTTGACATGGAGTCTCTTTTTTGGATTGATCGCAGCTTCAATATTGACTGTCGGAAAACAGGTAGGAGATAAGACAACCCAAACGGCGTTATCCTTCCTGACAGGTGCCGCATCTGCATGGTTCTTTGTCGGCATCATGCCGATTTCAACACCGGAAGATTTGTGGTTCATCTTCTTTGCCGGGTTGGTTGCGATATGTGCCATGATACTTCCCGGACTCAGCGGTGCTTTTCTTCTGCTGATTCTGGGCAAATATGAGTATATTACCGGAACCCTTAAGAATCCGTTTCTAATAGACAATCTTGTTGTAATCGTTGTTTTCTGTGCGGGGTGTGTCTGCGGGCTTCTGGGATTTTCACGGGCACTGAACTATCTGCTTAGCAGGTGGCACGGCATTACGCTTGCATTCCTGACCGGTCTGATGGCAGGAGCAGTGCGAAAAATATGGCCCTGGAAAGAGGTCCTTGAAGAAAAAGTAATCAGAGGAAAACTTCATGTTCTCAGGGATCGGAACATTCTCCCGGAAGCGTTGGATACTGAGCTTTTTGTCTCTCTGGCTCTGATGGGTGTCGGGTTTTTCCTGGTTATTATGCTTGAACGATATTCAACGAAGAACATGGAATAGACCTGTTCCAGCCTGTATAGCGCTTGGTACCATGTTCTCCCGTCGCATCAACGGCTTTGCCCGGTTCAGAAAGACCCCCGGGAAGCGAACTTTGCTTTCAGTTTTTCCTCGACAAACGGCGGCACCAACCCTTCAATGTTGCCCCCAAATTGTGCGGCTTCCTTTATGATTGAAGAACCAACAAAGATCCACCGAAGTCCGGTCATTAGAAAGACGGTCTGGACCTTCCGATTCAATCGACGATTCATCAGGGCCAACTGGAATTCGGATTCGAAATCCGATACGGCACGCATGCCCCGGAGTATGGCAACGGCGTTCTTACTTTCTGCATAGTCAACGGTAAGCCCATCAAAGGTTTCAATCTCAACATTCTGTTGATCATCTAAACTCTCATGGAGCATTTCCAAGCGCTCCTCAACGGAAAACAAGGATTTCTTGCCTATATTATGCAAGATGGTAACGATAACCTTGTCAAAAAGTAACGTGCCCCTCTTTACGATATCGACATGCCCGTTGGTAACAGGATCAAACGAACCCGGATATATTGCAGTCTTTGTCATCTTTCTTCCTTTCTCAGAATTGGGTTGAACCTTCACAAATATCCCTGCAAATCAGGGGCGCCCTACGACGCTGCATAGTCTAGAAATGAAATCTCTGTCTGCCCATATTTTCGCCGGTCACGAAGGGCGAAGACCTCAGGATTCTCCGAAATCGGCTCCAACGGAGAGTGCTCCACCACCACCACAGCCCCTTTTTCCAACGCGCCACAGGCGTGCAGATGGCTCAGCGCCTTGTCAACAAGGTGCCGGTTGTAAGGTGGATCAAGAAACACAAGATTAAAAGCCCGCCGATCCGCTTCACCGGAATCACCCCGGGAAGATGGATGGGCATCCTGCGGCGCCCTGCGAATGCAGTCTAAGCTATTCGCAATATTCCATCGGATGATGTTCGTCTGTGCGCCGAGACCCAGAGACCGGATGTTCCTCTCGATTACCGAAAGTGCTTTCTTGTCCTGATCAATAAAAGCCCCGAATCCTGCCCCACGACTCAACGCCTCCAGCCCCAATGCGCCGGTGCCGGCAAAAAGGTCCAGAACAATCGAGCCGTGAAGATGATGGGAAAGAATATCGAAAATGGATTCTCTGATTCGATCGGCTGTCGGACGAACGGCCGATCCCTGAAATGGCGACAGCGTTCTGCCTCTGAATTCACCCCCGATTATTCTCAATCGCCGATCCTCTGCCGGATCGTCTAAAAAGAATCCGGCATATCCGCGCCATCGATAACCTCTTTTTCAACCATAATCGCCAGTCGTTCAACCGTGTTTTTCAGCTCACGAACATTGCCGGGCCAGGCATAGTTTCCCAGCCGATCAAAGGCCTCCTGTGTCATGGTTTTTCGCTTGGTTCGGTTCTGCTCGGAACAGGACTCAAGAAAGGTTTCGACGAGCATCGGTATGTCAGCGATACGTTCCCTTAAGGGCGGAACCCGGATGGGAATCACATTGAGCCGGTAATATAAATCTTCTCTGAAATCACCCTTTTCGATCTCTTTTTCTAGGTCCTTATTGGTCGAGGCCACAACCCTCACATCCATCTGAAGCGTTCGACTACCACCGAGCCGTTGAAATTCCTGTTCCTGTAATACCCTGAGGATCTTGGCTTGACTTGCCAGGCTCATATCGCTGATCTCATCGAAAAACACCGTTCCCTTGTTGGCCAATTCGAATTTCCCTATCTTCTTGGTGGTCGCTTCCGAGAAAGCACCCTTTTCGTGGCCGAACAGCTCACTTTCAAGGGATCCCTCTGAAATGGTCGCACAACTCACATCGATAAGGGGTTGCTCGGACCGGGTGCTGAGCTGGTGTATCGTTCGGGCCACAAGTTCTTTTCCGGTTCCATTTTCCCCCGAGATCAATACCCATGAATCCGTTGGAGCGGCAGCGACAATCTGTTTCTTCAGTTCCATAATCGTCGGGCTGTCGCCGGTTAGGGAGTGTCTTTCTATCGTCTTGCTTCGCAGATACTGGTTTTCTTCCTCGAGACGCCTGAAATCCAGTGCATTGTTGATGGCAACGATCACCTTGTCTATCGAAAGCGGCTTTTCAATCAAATCGTAGGCGCCGAGCTTGACGGCTCTAATCGCGGTTTCGATATTACCATGCCCGGTAATGATAATCACCTGTGTGGAAGGATGGTCTTTCTTTATCTCTTTTAAGGTCTCGATACCATCGATGCCCTGCATCCAAATATCGAGCAAAACAAGATCGGGAGACTCCGTATCCATTAGCTTCAGTGCTTCATAGCCATTGGAAGCGGTGATCACCTCAAAGCCTTCGTCCGAGAGAATGCCGCTGAGAGATTGGCGTATCGAAGGCTCGTCATCGACAACTAGAATTGATGGAAACATAGGGTGTCCTTTTCTGTTCGCTTGCCCGGGGTTCTCCCCGTTCAGTCATCCTGCACACTAGATGACGGGTAGTTCTATAACAAATTTGGCCCCTACAGGACGATTGTCCTGAACACGTATCCGACCCATATGATCGGCTATGATTGAATTGACAATGGTAAGACCCAGCCCCATCCCTGACTTCTTAGTGGAAAATTGCGGTTCGAACAGACGCGTCTTGTCCTCATCGGCAATGCCGGTTCCATCGTCTGCTACCTCAAAAAGTACCATCCTCAAAATAGCATCGTGGGTTATGGTAATGTCTATACCTCCCTGAACCCCGATGGCCCGGATAGCGTTATCCAAGAGATTAATCAGAACCTGCTTGATCTGCTGGCGATCAAGGTTGAGCTGGGGGATATATTCCGAAACATGGATCCTGAAATCAATCTCCTGATGCCCATCCCTATAGAGTGCCAGGGTCTCCTCGATGATAGGCACCAGGTCGCATCGAATGGGATGGGCCGTAGGAAAGCTGGCGAATGAAGCAAATTCACTCACGATATTTCCGAGCCGATCCACATGATCGATAATCATGTCGGTGCATTCATCGAAAACATCCTCCCGGACCTGCAGGGAATATTTTCGTTTAAGACGTTGTGCGGACAGCTTTATCGGGGTCAGGGGGTTTTTTACCTCATGTGCGATCCGTCGCGCAACCTCCCGCCATGCCGCCATACGTTGGGCCTGTTCCAGCTCAGTCAGGTCGTCAAATACGACAACGATACCCAAGTGATTGCCCCTATCGTCGGTAAGCGCATTGACATGCATCATATAACTGCGGGGGGTGCCGGCAATGGTAAGCCTTACGTTGGTTTCCACCGCCCCATCTTTGGATATCGAAAGGGTCTCCATTATGCCATCGGCAAGACGCAGATGTTCACCTGTCAGCAGGGAAGTATACGGTTTACCGAGAATCTCTTCCGGTCTGATGGCAAGCATTTTCTCAGCAGATGTATTGATGGTGGTAATACAGCCGTCGGCATCGAAGGTGACAACGCCGGCAGAAACATTCTTTAGCACAATGGCTGTGTTCTGCCGCCTTTCTTCTATGGCTATATTCTGCTCCTGCAGCAGACGGGCCGATTCTTCGAGTTGTTCCCTGCCGATTCGCAGATCGTCGGTCATGGAATTAAAGGCATCGACAAGGCTGCCGATTTCATCGTCGGCAACCATATCAATGCTGAAGCCCAAATCTCCTTCTGCAACCCTCCGGGCACCTTCTGCCAGTTCCCTGATCGGCGTGGTAATGCTTTTTGCCATGTAAAATCCAAACCAGATGGCACAAAACATAACCAGCAGTGCCACGATGGATAGCGTGATATAGAAGGTTATTTCAATCGGCTCTTTCAGGAGCTTTATCTGCTGATATTCCTCGAAGCCCCTGGAGATGGATGCCAGTTTGTTGGAAAGATCCGGGGACACAAGCACGGTTAAAACAACAAATGCGTCCGCCTTCACGCCGTCAACACCAAAGGGAACCGTTCCAATGGTCCTGTAGAGTTCACCGCTGGAGGCCTGCTCTGAAATGGATCTGACACCGTCTCCCGTTGCAGTGCCATGGTGGAGATTATCGGCAGAAATGGCCCTGAAGGGCCTGTCTGCCAATTCGGGGGCAAGGGCATAGGCGATGCGCGTGGCATTGGCATCATAGACTTCAATGGCAGTGAGATTAAACTCCCTCTGGACAACGCTGACATAATTGGAAAGGTCGTCGTCTTTCGGAGGATCGGCCAACTGTCGTGTTTCTATCTGATAGGAGATCTTCTTTATCAAGAATTGATGGTTCGCCTCTGCCTGCTGGTAAAATTCCCTGCCCACATGCAAGGAGTTTTCAAGCGCCTGTTCTACCGGCACATTAAACCAGAATTCGATACTTTTGGTGATAAAGGTGATGGAAAAAAAGAAGAGCACGCCCGTTGGCAGAAGAGTCAGTGCAATGAAGGCCACGACAAGTCTTGTTCGTAGCTTGGATCCCATGACCTTGCGCTTCCGATCATACAGCAATTTTACCAGGTTTCTGAATACAAGATATAACAGCGAGATGAGCAAAAGCAGATTGATGTTTATCAGGATAAACATCAATATGGTATTGTATATGGGAAAATCGGCACCGAAATGAACGATTCGATTTTCAAAAAAGGTCAAAACGGCAACCACGACAACACCAACCACAATAAGGATGCCCTCTCGCTTCCGCCGGTTGCGATCCTCTTCTGCCACCATGGGCATTGATGGGGGGATGGTGCTGTTATTCATGATGGCACAATACCATATAGCCTATTAATATGTGAATAACTTACGATCTTCCGATATCCATGGGCGTGTCATCTAGAAGACAAAATCGATGGTATACCAATCGGTCTCAAAGTCCCACAGAGAAACGAAGAAGAAGACATAGTGCAGATAAAAAGGAAGGGTAAGTTTGCTCAGCTCTGCTTTCGCGCTCATCTGGTAATGCCTGCCCTTTTCCAGCCTGCTGAGGGGTACGACCTTCAGGCTGTCAACTTCAGCCATAAGGCTCTGGGCTTCTTCGAAAGATGGTGTTACCAAGGGTTTACCGTTTTCCCAGGATCGTCGGACGGTATATTCCTTTTTCAGATTGTCGTACTTGATGTGATGGGTTATCTTGATGTCCGCGATCTCTTTGTCGATCCACAGATTACGTACGCGATTCAGGGTTATAAAGAAGGAAAACGATACCGGCACGCCACTTGAAATCGCTTCCTTAATTTCTTCGCTGAATGCACCGTCGACATTTAGATAGACAAGGAGATCATCTCGGGTGTTGGTAACAATGCTGGTCAATTCTGCTTCCTGCGCAAACGCTACGGGCTGCAGAAAGAGGAAGATACAAAGGGAGAACGCCCCTATTTTTCGGACAAAAGGTATTATCATACTAACCTGATATGTAGCGAATACCGGGTTAAATGGCAAGGGTTTTTAGACGTCCAAAAGGTTTCATACCGGTCCACGGGCGCAGGTCTGCCCGTGGAGAAGACACAATGGATCGGTTGTCCTGCTATCTCGGTAAGAAGGGAATCAGGTCACAGATATCGTTGATCGTTCGGGTTTCCCAGGATTCCTTCTGATCGAAGAATTTCTTCAGGAAGGCATGATTAAACGCATGACCCGATTTCTTGGCCTTAATATGGCCAATAATCGGCATGCCGAGAAGGGAAAAGTCGCCAATACAGTCCAGTACTTTATGGCGAACGAATTCGTCCGGGAATCTCAGCCCTTCTGGATTAAGAACCTTCTCATCATCGATGACAACTGCATTATCCAAAGATCCCCCCCGAGCCAATCCAACACTTTTCGAATAGGCAACATCATCCAGAAAGCCAAAGGTTCTCGCTCTACATATTTCGCATTCAAAAATCTCATCCGATGCTTCGACCGAATAGGATTGTTTGGCTATGACAGGATTATCGTATTCGATTTCACAGGTTATCTTGAACGTGGGATGGGGATAAACACCAACAGATTTCCCGTTCTGTGCTAACTCAATGGGCTCCTTGATGATGAAAAAGGAGCGCGGTCCCTCAAGCTCCACCAGGCCGGCCTGCTTTATCAGATCAATAAACGGTCCGGCGCTGCCGTCCATAACCGGCATCTCGTATGCGTCAAGCTCCACCAAAGCGTTGTCGATTGAAAGCCCTGCGAAACTGGCCATGAGATGCTCAATCGTCGAAACAATACATCCCTCATGGCCGATAACCGTGGCAAGGCTGGTATCGACCACCATATTAAAATGTGCAGATACGTATGGACTGTCGGGAAGGTCTATCCTTCTGAATTTAATGCCGTGATTGATCGGTGCCGGATAGATCGTCACATTCACCGCTTTGCCTGAATGTAACCCCACACCGGAACAATGAGCCGGTTTCTGGATAGTTCGTTGCAAAAAATGCATGGATTCTATATATGATTAAGTACCAACAATTGCAGAACAACCGTTGCACCAATCGTCTCCCTGAATACGCGGTCAAGGAATTACCACCATCAAGAAGCGATGAGAAGGTAAATTCGTCAGTAGCCTGTTTTTCAAGCTATCTAATTGCCCTAAAAACAAACTAAAATCAATGCATTTCTTCAATTCCCCACATTCTCGTGGCGAAATACCAGGATGGGCCGCTTTCAGCCTGTGGTCGAAAGAATACAGTGACGCCTATCGACAAATCGTCCTTTTGCCTCAGCCGGATAGACGGTTGCCGAAGATCATAAGCGGTGGGCCTGGCAACCCGGCTGGACATAGATGAAAAAGGAGAAACGATGCTCGCAAAGGTATTAAGCAGTGCGGTGATCGGAATCGATGCGTATCTGGTGGAGGTTGAAGTCGACATTACCCAGGGGCTCCCCACATTTACCACCGTGGGGCTGCCGGAGGCATCGGTTAAAGAAAGCAAGGAACGGGTGAAAGCGGCAATCAACAATTCGGGTTACACGTTTCCTGCCGACAGGATAACGGTTAACCTGGCGCCGGCAAACATCAAGAAAGAAGGCACGGGTTTCGATCTGCCCATGGCCCTGGGAATTCTGGCAGCAATGGGCACCATCGCCCAGGAGATCCTCTCGAGGTATCTGGTTCTCGGTGAGCTTTCGCTGGACGGTCGGATTAAGCCGGTATACGGGTCCCTTCCCATGGCCCTTGCCGCAAAAGCAGCGGGCTATCCGGGAATCATCGTTCCCTTTGACAACCGGCAAGAAGCGGCCGTGGTGAAAAACATTTCTGTCTATCCGGTCAAGACCCTTTCCCAGGTGGTCGATTTCTTTCGCGGATTCACGAAAATTGCACCGGAGACGGCTGATCTTTCTGAGATCTTTCGGTCCGAAACCACCTATGACAATGATTTTTCGGAAGTTCTCGGCCAGGAACATATTAAGCGGGCCCTGGAAGTCGCTGCGGCCGGCGGCCATAATCTTTTTATGATCGGTCCACCGGGCTCGGGAAAAACGATGCTGGCCAAACGTGTCCCGACCATCCTGCCGCCCCTCACATTCGAAGAAGCCATCGAGACCACAAAGATATTCAGTGTGGTCGGCATGCTCGGAAATGGAAAATCCCTTATTACGCAACGGCCGTTCAGGTCTCCCCACCACACCATATCGGATGCGGGTCTGATCGGCGGCGGCCATATCCCACGGCCCGGGGAAGTGAGCCTGGCTCACAATGGTGTGCTGTTTCTTGACGAGATTCCCGAGTATAAGAAACATGTCCTGGAGGTGCTTCGTCAGCCGCTGGAAGATCTGCAGGTAACCATTTCAAGAGCTGCTTCGACCCTGACCTACCCATCGAGTTTCATGTTGATTGCGGCAATGAATCCATGTCCCTGCGGATATTTTTCAGATCCGAAACATCAATGCCGATGTTCGTTCCAGCAGATCCGAAAATACCGCTCAAAAATCTCAGGGCCGCTTCTCGATAGGATCGATATCCATGTGGAGGTCCCGGCAGTACCCTACCGGGATTTAAAGAGCACCCAACAGCCAGCTTCATCTGCCGAAATCCGCCAACGGGTGGCCACATCACGCATGGTACAAACCAAACGATTTTCACGGTCGAAAATATTTTGCAATGCCCAGATGAGCAACCGACACATCAAAAAGTACTGTGCAATAGACTCGCCATCCTCAAAGCTGCTGGAGTCGGCTATCGACAAACTCGGGTTTTCCGCGCGTGCCTATAACCGCATTCTAAAGATCGCCCGCACTATTGCCGATCTGGAACCCAGCGGCGACATCGGTGTGGAACATATTTCAGAGGCAATCCAGTACCGGGGTATGGATCGGGGGAAGGGGTTTGCATGATTTCCCGAGATGCCAAGAAGACAGTGCCTTCTGAGATTTGGGACCTATAGGGAGCAGTGGATAGTATTGCATTTCGATCACAACGCCGCAGGAGCAAAAGAAAATCACAGCATGCCTCGCCGTCAAACCATTCTTCCTGGCCACACATAATTTGACATCCGGAATCAAAACAGCTACATATGCCATAGTGTGATATTTGACATGTATTGATTTGCATTATGGATTATATCTGGACGCGATGCGTTCAACGAAAAGGAAAGCTCAAGATGCCCGACCCTCGGCCGCCATATAGCAGTAGAATCTACAAGGTCTATCTGGAATACCTGCGGACGGATTACCCTGATCTGGATATTGATTCAGTTCTGGAATATGCAGGCATGACCGAATATGAAATAGAAGACCAAGCCCATCGGTTCAGTCAAGATCAGGTGGACCGTTTTAATGAAATCATTGTCAAGAA
>JAZFSW010000618.1:0-2474 GCA_036446375.1 Desulfobacterales bacterium
GCACATTATGGAGGGCAGCTCTTCTTTCCCCTTCCTTGTCCGGAGCTTTAAGCTTTGGATCCTTGAGAACCCCAACCATTTGGGTAAGTGTTTCCCGCAGCTGATCGGTCGCCGGACCTGCCCAAGCGGCAGAAGACAGGAAAACGAATACCAGAATAACGGCGGTTGCTTTTGCATGGATTAGGTATCTACCCATTATTGTCGTTCCTTTCTTGAACCCCTATCTCGAGCGGTGAAGGGCCGCCACATCAAGATGAGCTTGGGCATCAATGTCAAAATGGCCATCAGTGCAATAAACATGGCTATCCCGGTAAAAACACCGAAGTAGATCGTCGGGATAAAGTTGGAGAATACCAGTATGGAAAAGCCGAATATGACGGTAACCGAGGTGTTTAGAATGGCCCGACCCACGTTTCGATGACATACCCTCAGGGTTTTGACATAGTCGTTATTGCGGGAAAACTCCTCCCTGTATCGATACAGGTAGTGGATGCTGTTGTCGATGGCAATACCCATCGTAACAGCGGCGATGGTTATGGTCATCATATCCAGGGGTATATCCAACCACCCCATCAAACCAAGAACAATGCCAACGGCCAGAATATTGGGAATCATGCCGATGATGGACAGCTTGATGGATCTGAACAGGATCAGGAGCATGACCCATATGCCCAGCAGTACAATTCCCAGGCTCAAGATCTGGGATCGGAAAAGGCTCTGCAACATGTTATTATACAGCACCAGGACGCCGGAGATCGTTAGTTCGTCTTCGGAAAGGTCGAATGTATCCGTAAGGTTCCGGCGAAGGTCATCGAGAAACACCTTTCTTCTAAGCTCCGGCAGTGAATCCCGGATCAACAGCGACAGACGGGCCTCATTGTGTTCCACAGAAACATACGGATCGATATAGCTGGCTCTGAGATCGGCGGGAACTTTCTTGTAAAGCAAACCGAGTTCAAGTCCGTCGAAAGTTGCCTTTCGGTAGTACTCGGCAAACCGAACAACGGATGCAAGCGATGTTACGGTGCCCACCTCGGGGAGGTTGGCCACATAGTCATGGATCGCTTTGATCCTGTCAACCTTGTAGGGGGTAATCCAGTAGTCTGCCGGATTGTAGTCGTCTACCCACCCAAACGGATCGTCTTCCTCAAATTCATCATCGGCCCCTGAAAGATCATCGAAAGTTCCGTTTCCTGCATCATCCTCTGCTTGCTGGGCCGGAAACTTCAAGATGATATTGAGGGGGACGGTACCGACGTCTTGATCGTCGATCAGCTTCATCCCGGTGTGAATTTCCGTATGGTCTCTAAAGTAATTAATAAAGCTGTTTTCGACTTGAAGTTTGGTGATACCGAAGATACTCAATAGGGATAGGAGAGCCGTCAGGGGAATGACTTTGCCACCGTGATGTTCGGCAATCCATGCGAGTCTTGATGTTATCGTGGATCGATTTCCCCATTTCCTTTTCGGTGTTTCCTTCTTAAGGAGCATCAGGATCGACGGGAGGAGCAGAAAAGAAGTCGAAAAGGTAATGGTCAGACCTATGGTCATCATCCACCCGAAATCCATGACGGGTTTTATGCCGCTGAAAACCAGCGAGCTGAATGCCAAGACGGTGGTCAGCGCAGTATATAGACAAGGCAGCACCATCTTGCGAACCGTGGTAGAGACAATCTCAGCCTGACAGGCGGAAGACGTTTTCCGGCTCAGTTGCCGACATCGAACAGCAAGATGTATATTCATGGACAGGGTCAGTATCAGCATCAGCGAAATGAAATTAGACGAGATCACCGTTACCTTCCAGTCGTAAAGACCGAGGACACCCATCATGAGCAAAACGGCATATGCGCAGCTCAAAAGCGGCAGGACTACCCAGCGTAGGCTGCGAAAGACGATGGACAGGGTTGCGACAATGAAAATAAAGACACCTGCGCCGAATACGATCAGGTCGTCCTTGATAAAACTCATCATGTCATCGGCGATCATCGGTACCCCGCCGAGGTGTATGTCTGCGTACGGTTTAAAGGGAATGAGTATGGATCGGATCTTCTCAATCATCTGATGCCGTTGTTTGATAAATTCGGCATATGCCACCTCATATTCGATCCCTACCTGTTCCAGCCGGGATTGTTCCTCGGCACTGAGGGTTCCGGCGGACTTCTTATCCAGCAACCGGCTCCTTTGATTATATAGCTTCCAATAGAGGGTGTCAGATCGCAGATTAATGATGATAGCCGTGGCTTCCGGCGCTTGCGCATTGAGAATCAATTCTCTATAGATCGGGTTTTCGATTATCTCCTTTCTTGCCGCCTTAAGGTCAACATCCGGATTTCTCAGCGTCTGGACCTTGCTTGCCGTGATATCGGTCAATGAAAGGCCAGACGTTTCATAGAGGGTTATGTCGAGAATCGATTGTATGGTGTCAACGCCTTCCAGTGATGATAGTTGATCTCTGAGGCCCTTGAAACGATCCA
>JAZFSW010000619.1:0-7307 GCA_036446375.1 Desulfobacterales bacterium
CCCGGGATCTCCCGAACCACCGCTTCCAGTTCTTCTCCGAGGTCATTGAGACCCTGCAGGTCCTCACCCATGAGCTTGATGCCCACCGGCGTGTTGATCCCGGTAGAAAGCATGTCGATCCGGGTTTTGATCGGCATCGTCCACGCATTGGTAAGCCCCGGAAACTGGATAGCGGCGTTGAGTTCGTCGACCAGTTTCTCCATAGTCATCCCTTCACGCCACTCGGCTTCCGGTTTCAACATAATGGTCGTTTCAATCATGGAAAGGGGTGCAGGATCGGTGGCGGTTTCAGCCCGTCCGATCTTTCCGAATACATGATGGACCTCGGGAAAAGTCGCGATAATTCGATCGGTCTGCTGCAGGAGTTCTTTGGCCTTTGTAATCGAAATACCCGGAAGGGTTGTGGGCATATAGAGAAGATCGCCCTCGTTTAAGGGGGGCATGAACTCGGAGCCGATCCGTTTCCAGGGAACATATGCGGCCATCAAAGCGACCGCCGCCAGCACCACCACGAGAATCTTGGCCTTCAGTACCAGTTTGATGATGGGATGGTAGATCCAGATGAGCAATCGGTTGACCGGGTTTTTTGATTCGGGGCGGATTTTTCCCCGGATCATATAGCCCATAAGCACCGGAACAATCGTAATGGCCAGCAGGGCGGAACCCATCATAGCATAGGTTTTCGTGTAGGCCAGGGGTCTGAAGAGTCGACCTTCCTGTGCCTCCAGCGTAAAGACCGGTAGGAAACTTACCGCAATAATCAGGAGGGAAAAGAACAGCGCCGGTCCTACTTCCTTGGACGCATCGGCAATCAACTCCCAGTGGGGCTTCTTCCCGCCATCATGTTCGATATGCTTGTGAGCGTTTTCTATCATGACAATGGCTGCATCCACCATGGCCCCCACGGCAATGGCGATTCCCCCCAGGCTCATGATATTGGCGTTGATTCCCTGTCTTTCCATGATGATGAAGCTGACAAACACCCCGACCGGAAGGGTGAAGATCCCCACCAGCGCACTGCGAAAGTGCAGCAGGAAGACAATACAGACCAGCGCAACGATGGCGCTCTCCTCGAGAAGCGTTTTTTTCAGATTATCCACCGCCCGGAGAATAAGGCCGGATCGGTCATAGACGCTTCGGATACGAACCCCTTCCGGAAGCCCTCCTTTGAGTTGCTCCAGCCGAGCCTTGACATTTTGTATGACCTCCAGGGCATTTTCGCCAAATCGCATGATAACGATACCACCAACCACCTCACCGGTACCCCCGTAATCGGCGATCCCCCGTCTGAGTTCGGGGCCTATTTTGATAGTGGCTACATTTCGCAGTAGAATCGGTGTGCCCCGGTCATTAACACCCAGGGGGACACTATATAGATCCTCCACGCCCTGGATGTAGCCCAGGCCCCGTACCATAAATTCGGTTTCACCCATTTCCACAAGCTTGCCGCCCATATCGTTATTGCTGCGCTGGATAGCCCTTTTGATTTTCTGGATCGGAATACCATAGGCAAGCATCTTATTGGGATCGACGATAACCTGATACTGTTTGACATAGCCGCCGATGGATGCCACTTCCGAAACACCGGGAACACTGGCCAGTTCGTAGCGCAGGAACCAGTCCTGAATGGATCGCAGCTCTTGCAGATCATGCCTGTCGCTCTCCAGGATATATTCATAGACCCAACCGACACCGGTAGCATCCGGTCCCAACGACGGGGTAACCCCCTGGGGCAGTCGCCCGGACACAAAGTTGAGATATTCCAGCACCCGGCTGCGGGCCCAATACAGATCGGTCCCATCGTCGAAGATAATATAGACAAACGAAAGACCGAAAAATGAATACCCCCGGACCACTTTGGCAAAGGGAACAGAAAGCATCGCTGTGGTAAGCGGATACGTGACCTGATCCTCAACGACTTGCGGTGCCTGGCCCGGATATTCGGTAAGAATAATCACCTGAACATCAGAAAGATCCGGTATAGCATCCAGTGGGATCTTCAGCATGGCATAGGTGCCGGCCGCGATGATGAAAAGCGTGCCAAGAATCACCAGGAATTTATTCTTGATGGATGCATCAATAATCTTTTCGATCATTTCCCTTACCTCATTTGTTTGCGCTACTCGTTATCTTCTCCCTACTCCTTACTACATACTCCCTACTGTCCGCTTGCCTTCTACCCTATCCCTTACTGCCTTGTGCCTTGTGCCTTTTTCCCTACCCCTACTCCATCGTCATATCGGACATGTCAAGATCGTCCATGTTCATGTCCATGGCCTCCTGGCCTGAATCGGACATCCCATCCATTTTCTCCATGGCACCGGTTTCAGAGCCTTTCTTTCGAATGTCCAGCATCTTCTGGACCGCTTCCCTCAGGCGGCTCTCAGAGTCGAGCATAAACTGGCCAGACAGCACGATCTCTTCATTTTCGCTGAGACCTTCCAGAACCTGAAACTCATTATCATTGCCTTCCGCACCGAGGATAACATCCCGTGGCTGAAATTTCCCTTTTCCCAGCGCCACAAAAACCACCTTGCGAACACCGCTGTCAATCACGGCTTCCTGGGGAACCACCAGGCTGTCTTCGGAGATCGTGGATTTGAGATAAATATTGGCATACATATGCGGTTTGAGCTGATAGTCAGGATTGGCGAAGCTTAATCTCAAACGGGCCGTACGGGTCTTGGGCGAAAGGAAGGGATAAACATAAAGCACCTTGCCGAAGAAGCGTTTACCGGGAATATAGGACAGTTCCATCTCGGCATCCATCCCTTGCCGAACAAAGGGGAGTTCGTATTCATAGATGTCCACATCCACCCAGACAGTGGAAAGATTGGCAATTTCGTACTGGTGTGCGCCGGCTTTCACATGGTGTCCCTGAAAGGCATGTTTCTTGATAATGACACCGGTGGCCGGTGAATATACGGTGAGCGTCTTGCTCACGGTTCGCGTCTCTTCCAGTTGCTGGATCTGCTTCTCGCTTACATCCCAGTACCGCAGCCGGGTGCGGGAAGCCGTCAACAGGCGCTGAGCGCCGTTGCGAATACTCGGATAGGGACTGTCTTTCAGATCTTCACGTTGCTGAAGCGCCAGAAGCAATTCTTCCTGGGCGGTCACCAGCTCCGGGCTGTAAATATCGAAGAGCCGTTGCCCTTTCCTCACCTTCTCGCCGACGAAATCAACATAGAGTTTTTCAATCCAGCCGTTAAACTTGGTGGTAACCATATAGATTTGGGTTTCGTCATAGGTGATGTTCCCAAGGGTGCGGATGGACTTTACCAGGGGTTTTCGTTTTATCCTGCCAAGCCGAACACCCATATTCTGAATCGTTACCGGATCGATGCGAATGGTAGATGTCGCTTCCTTTTCATCGCCTTCTTCCGCATATACAGGTACCAGATCCATCCCCATGGGCGATTGCCCCGGTTCATACCGGATGTAGGTCGGGTCCATGGGCGCTGCCCAGTATTTTATTTTCTTGCCGGTCTTCGGATCAATCATCCCGGCCTTCAGGTCTTTTTCAGCAGCAAGACTCTTGCCGGCGAAAAAACCGGTAGTGCCGGATCGATCCGCCCCAAGAAACGGCCGACTTTCTAATCCGATCCATCCACTGACCATGATAATTGCGGCAAAGATCATGTATTTAGTAAGTCTCTTTTTCATCGGTCATTCTCCCCGTGTGTAACGGAAGCACTGTCATCCAGTGTCCTGTTTTCATCCATGGTCATGGCAAGATTCCCGCTGACGCCAGCTTCCCTTCTCCCAAGAGAGCCAGGCAACGATGGGTTACCCTCAATCTGTTCCGGCAGTGGACCGCCAATAAGCGCTTCGAGTTCCGCTCGTTTCTTATAGCTGTTGAACAGGTACATATCTGCCATAAGCTCCATGCGCAGCAGGCGCATCTGAGCATTAATCATGGTATTGAATTCCAGCCTGCCGACCTCATAGGCGGAAAGAGAAGCCTGAGCCAGCTGGGCCGCCTGAATAATCAAGGCGTCTTTAAACAGCCTATAGCTTTCCTGTAGGCTCTGAATTTCAAATGCAAGGCTGTCAATCCGATGAGGCAGGCGTGCGGCCAGATTCCCGTAGCTATCCAAGGCGGCCTCGTGATTTTCGCCTTTTGCTGCGAGCTTCCTATCTTGTCTCGTTTTATGCCAAAGGGGAACGTTGACCATCACTGAAGCGGAAATAAAATCGACCCAGTTGGGGCCCTTTCGACTCGTGTCCCGTTGACCATAAGCCACCTTGAAATTCATATCCGGGAAATAGTCCTTCCGGGCCAGCTCAACATCGATGGCCGCCTGATCGATATCCGCTTGTTTTGCGTGGAGCCAGGGATGTTGTTTCATCGCCCGGTCTTCCAGATCCTTCAGGTCTAGAATCAGATTCATATGGGGCAGACCCTCGGGGGGAGCTATCGCTGCGAAGCTATCCCGGTTGAGCATGGCGTTAATCATGTCTTCCATCGTGCGATGTTTCTTGGATAGCATTATCTTTTCGTCTATAAGCTTGCTCAATTCCACCTGGGCCTGAAGGACATCCTTCTGCAGACCCCGACCCGTGGCATATCGTGTCTCTGCCACTTTGAGAAGCTGTGAAACCAGGGCAAAAAGCCTTTCATTGATCTTCTGACTGCTCCTTACAAACCCCAGTTGGTAATAGGCCGTAGCGATCTGCTTTTCGAGGGCAAGCTTTTTTGCCGATAGGACCGCTTCCTGTCGGGCGGCTTTCAACGCCACGCGCTGGGATTTGAGACTCAATTTGCCAAACCAGGGGACCTTCTGCGAGATGACGAGCTGTTTCTGGGTCATGGGTTCCTGATCGAACCTCAGCGTATCGGTAGGTATATTCATCAAACCGAATCCGACATGCGGATCACTCAGCGATCCGGCAAACGAGATCTCTTCCTTCAGCGCTGCAATCTGAGATTCCATGCTCCGGATTTCTTTGTTGTGGGTCAGCCCTTCCGCAATGATCCGAGAAAGCAGCGGCGGCGCCCAGAGCTTCTGGCCACCCCTGGCCTTATCGACAGCAACAGACGTCAGTAGAAACGCCCCCATCAACACGATACAACCTCTCATTGCACGATAACGCATGTTTACTCCTCCTCAATTTCATCCTTGAGCTTCTTTGTTACTTGGGATAGCAAGATTGGTGCCAGAGAGACAACCGATTGTAATTGTAGTATATTCACGTCTTCACACACGAAGCCGAATACAAGGGTGCGTAATTTATGCGCACATTTGGAGGCCCATTGGGCCGGGGTGCGAAATAAAGTTGCACCTCCAGAAGGAACATGATAGGAAAGGCGAATCAAACGATTATGTGTAACCTTTTGAGTTTCATCCTGACCTGTCGCGACGACGACGTGTAGGGCCGTAGCTCGAAGAGCGTAGCCCCAAGCTTTAGCGAAGGCGGGTCCATCCTGTCGAAGATCGCGTCTTCAGCGGGATTGATCCTGTCAAGGTTCTGTAATCTACGCCCCCGGGGCGCTGCGTTCAGGTGATGCGTGAGAATCCTCAGAGAAAAGAAACTGTATCTTCCTGCCCTGTCCATCCTTTCCTCGGTGTTTATTCTGCTGGTCTTTATCAGTATCTCTACCTACCGAAATCTGAACCAGGAAGAAAAGAAGGCATTGGAATTCCTTCATCGCCAGGGCGTGACCCTTCTGCATGCTCTGGAGGCAGGCGCACGGGCCGGTATGATGACGCCGATGTGGCAGGAAGATGCCATCGGCAATCTGGTCGTCGAGATTGCCCAGAATGAAGATATCGCATATATTTATCTGACCGATCCTCAAGGGGTTGTCGTTCACCCCTCAAACCCCCCCTTCAAGGATCTGCTCTCCGCATGGCGACCCCAATTCAAGAGCCCTAATGAAATTCCGGGCAGGGTCAGGAAACGAGCGGATGGCACTCAGGTGTATGATCTGGCGAAACAGTTCTCGGCCCAGGCTTCTTATGACGAGATCGTCCGCAAAAGCAACACGATGGATAGAGACCTTGCCGGTTTTGTCCATCCCCATCCCGATATGGTCATTATTCTGGGGTTGAAAATGACGGCATTTGATGAGGCACGTCGTTCGGATCTTAACCATGCCCTGGTCATGGGGGCCATCATCGTCATTCTGGGATCCGGCACACTCTTTTTTATATTTGTCATTCAAAGCTACTATCTCGTCAATAGAACGTTGAAACAAACCGAGGACTACACGCAGAAGGTCGTCGCCAGTATGGCCAACGGTTTGCTCAGTATCGATCTGGCGGGAAACGTCATCTCATACAATGTTCTGGCGCTGGAGCTGCTGGGTCTGGACGAATCGGCAATGGGGAGAACCAATGTATACGATCTGGCAGATTTCAACTCCATCGGCATTCGCGAAAACATGACCCGCGGGGGCTCTATTCTAGAGCGGGAAATCAATTTCCAGGACAGTTCCGGTCAACGAGTACCGTTATCTTTCAGCCTCTCACCGATACTGGACGACAACGATCTTTGCAGCGGCGGTGTAATCCTGCTTCGGGATTTGAGAGAAATCAAGCGGCTGGAAGAAGCGCTGCAGCGCTCGGAGAAATTCGCGGCCATCGGCAAACTTGCCGCCGGCGTTGCACACGAGATCCGGAACCCTCTGAGTTCCATACGGGGGTTTGCTCAGTTTCTGGGCCGCAGTCCGTCTGACCCATCCAAGCAAAGAGAATATGCTGAAATCATGGTGAAAGAGGTGGACCGGATCAACACAGTGGTAACAGACCTGTTGAATTTTTCCGGGCCAATCGACCCCGAGTTTGTGGCGACAGACATCAGCGAATTGATCGATCATTCCATCAGGATGGTCGAGGCCGATGCCCAGGCACAACATACGGTCATACAAACCGATATTTCACCTGCGTTGACTGAATGCTTACTCGATGCCAGCCAGATGATTCAGGCCCTCCTGAACCTCCTGCTAAACTCGCTCCAGGCCATCGAGACCGGTGGCAACATTGACATCGGGGCTACGCCCGACAATTCCGGTACGCAGCTCAACATCTGGGTGGAAGACGATGGTCCGGGAATCTCGGAGGAACAGAAAGAGACCATTTTCGATCCTTTCGTTACATCGAGGGAGAAAGGAACCGGTCTGGGACTGGTGATTGTTCGCAAAATCGTGGATGGCCATCGGGGCAATATCCTGGTTGAGAGCCCTGTGCCCGGCAAGCAACAGGGTTGTCGTTTTACGATGACGATACCGATACAGCCGCCTGACGCGACGGAGTGACAGCAATGTTTCTCTCGCAAAGGCGCAAAGAAAAGACTCAAAATATTAA